>NZ_JACBXC010000486.1 GCF_013870535.1 Streptomyces phytophilus
TTGTCCCGGGCCCTGGGCAGCCGCGGGGCGGCCCACCGCCTGCGGCGGCCCTCGTACACGGCGGCGCGGACGAAGTCGTCCAGCCGCAGCACCTTGCCGTCCGCGACCAGGTCCAGCGTCTCCTTGGGGAAACCGGGCGGTCCCGTGGTGACGTAGCCGAGGGTGGCGGTGGAGGCGTCCGGGTACCGCAGCACGACCTGGAGGTGTTCGCCGCCGGGCGGGCCGGCCGCGTGCACCGAGACCGGGTCGGCGCCGAGCAGCCAGCCCGCCGTGTCGATGAAGTGCCCGCCCTCGCCGGTGAACCGCGTGCCCTCGGTGTCCTGCCGGAGGTACCAGCTGCCGTTCTCCAGCCGGCCGGCGTTGACCAGGTAGCGGAGGCTCGCCGGGCCCTTCCGGGCCCCGAACTGCTTTCTCGCCTCCCGGAGCAGGGGCGCGAACCGGCGGTTGAAGCCCACCTGGAGCCGGTCGTTGCCGGATTCCTCCACCGCCGCGAGCACCCCGGCCAGCTCGTCCTCGGTGAGGGCCAGGGGCTTCTCCACGAACACCGCCTTGCCGGCCAGCAGCGCCCTGCGGGTGAGTTCGGCGTGCGAGCTGTGCCGGGTGACCACGAACACCGCGTCCACGGACGGGTCGCCGAGCACGGCGTCGAGATCGGTGGTGGCCTCGGCGAAGCCGAACTTCCGCCGGGCGTTGGCCGCAGACAGCGCCGTGGTGGTGACGACCGTGCCCAGCTCCACCCCGTCGAGCGGCGAGAGGTGCGGCAGGAGCATCGACGTCGCGTAGTTGCCGGCGCCGACGAACGCCAGCCGCACCGGCGCCCCGGCGGACCGGACCGGGGTGCGCACCGCGCCGTCGCGCGCGGGCACCGCCGCGGGCACGGCCGCCGCCGGCGCCTCGGTCCGACCGGTGTGCCCGGGATAGCGGAACAGCACGGCCACGGCCTTGAGGCCGCCGTCCTTCAGCCGCCGGTACGTCGCGACGGCGTCGGCGAAGTCGGCGGTGTGGGAGGCCAGGGGCTCCACGTCGACGCGGCGGCGGGCGAGGAGGTCGAGGAAGCAGGCCAGGTTGCGGCGCTCGGTCCAGCGCACGTAGCCGATCGGGTAGTCCCGCCCCTCCAGCTCGTACGCCGGGTCGTAGCGCCCGGGGCCGTACGAGCGGGAGAAGCGGACGTCCAGCTCCTTCTCGTAGAACGCGTTCCACGGCAGGTCCAGGCGGCACTTGCCGATGTCGACGACCCGGCCGCGGTCCCGGCTCAGCCGGGCGGCCAGCTCGACGGGCTCGTTGGAGCCGCCGCCGGCGGCCAGGTACACCTGGTCCACGCCGTGGCCGCCGGTCAGCTCGGCGACGGTGGCCTCCAGGGCCGCGGAGGCGGGAGCGCCGCAGTCCGCGGCGCCCAGGCGCACGGCGAGTTCGCAGCGCTCCGGGTCGGGGTCGGCCCCGACGACGCGGACACCGGCGGCGACCAGGAGCTGCACCACCAACTGCCCGATCAGGCCGAGGCCGACGACCAGCGCGACGTCGCCGAGCTGCGGCTCACCGCGGCGAACACCGTGCAGCGCGATCGAACCGACCGTGCCGAACGCGGCATGCCGCGGCGCAAGTCCGTCCGGCACCGGGGCGTAGAGGTTCCTGGGCACCCAGTTCAGCTCGGCGTGCAGCGCGTGCTCGTTGCCGGCGCAGGCCACGAGGTCGCCGGCCTGCACGTCGTCGATCCCGGTGCCGACCTGCTCGACGACCCCGCACAGCGAGTAGCCCAGCGGCGTGTAGGAGTCCAGCTTGCCCATCACCTTGCGGTAGGTGGCGGGCACCCCGTTGGCGGCCACGCTCTGCACCACCTTGGCGACCTGGTCCGGCCGGGAGCGGGCCTTGCCCAGCATCGACATCCCGGCCTCGGACACCTTCATCAGCTCGGTCCCGGTGGAGATCAGCGAGTACGCGCTCCGCACCAGCACGCCGCCCGGACCGCAGCCCGGCACCGGCACGTCGAGCAGGGCCAGCTCGCCGCTCCTGTAGTTCTGCACTACCTGTTTCACCCGAACTCCTTGGAGGTCGCGCCGCGATACCAGTACTCAAGGGTCAGTACGTGCCACAGCTGCTTGGAGAAGTCGCGCTGCCCGGCGGCGTCCTCGGCGACGAGCCGCTGCAGGGCCTCCCGGCGCAGGAACCCGTTCTCGACGAGCACGCCGTCGTGCACCACCTCGCGCAGCAGCGGTGCCAGGTCCCGGCTCATCCAGGCCCGCAGCGGCGCGCTGAACAGGCCCTTGGGCCGGTAGACGATCTCCCGGGGCAGGACCGACGCGGCCGCCTCCTTCAGGACGGCCTTGCCCTGCCGCCCGACGATCTTGCGATCGCCGGGCACCGTGAACGCCGCCCTGACCACGTCCACGTCCACGTACGGCACCCGCACCTCGGTCGACGCGGCCATGCTGGCGCGGTCCGTGTACGCGAGGTTCAGGCCCGGCAGGAACATCCGGGCGTCGCCCAGGCACATCCGGTTGACGAAGTCGTCGAGGTCGTTGTCCCGGTAGACGTCCGCGTGCTCGGTGAGCACGTCCTCGACGGTCCCGGCCAGGTCCGGGTCGATCAGGGCGAGCAGCTCCTCCCGGTCGTACATGGTGTAGCTGCGCCGGAACGCGGTCTCCTCCGGCAGCTCGGCGAAGGACAGGAACCGCTTCGCGAAGCGCACGGAGCGGTAGCCCCGGCGGGCCGTGGCGACCGGCAGCCGGTCGACGGCCGCGGCCACCCCGCGCCGCAGGGGGCGCGGGACGCGCTGGTAGCGCAGCGCGAGGAGGTTGGCGAGGTGCTTGCGGTAGCCGGCGAACAGCTCGTCGGCGCCCATCCCCGAGAGCATCACCTTGACGCCGGCGTCCCGGGCGGCCGAGCAGATCAGGAACGTGTTGATCGCGGCGGGATCGCCGATCGGCTCGTCCAGGTGGTACGCCATCCGCGGCAGCAGGTCGCGCACCTGCGGGGCGATCTCGATCTCGTGCAGGTCGACCCCGAACCGCTCGGCCACCCGCCGGGCGTGGCGCAGGTCGTCCGGCATCGCCTCGAACCTGGCGTCCTCGGGGCGGAACCCGATCGTGTACGCGGAGATGCCGGGCCGGTCCCGGGCCGCCAGCGCGGTCAGGTAGCTGGAGTCGAGGCCCCCGGAGAGGAAGGTCGCCACGGGCACGTCGGAGAGCAGGTGCTTGCGGGTCGACTCCTCGACGACGGCGGCCAGGTCGGGCCGCTCGCCGCCGCGGGCCCGCTCCCCGGCCTCGGCGGCGACGTCCTTCAGCTGCCAGAACCGGCCGCGCTCCACCCGGCCGTCGGGCCGGCACCGAAGCCAGCTTCCCGGCGGCAGCTTCTGGGCCTCGCGGAAGGCGCAGCGCGAGTCCGGCACCCAGTAGTACAGCAGCGAGGCCACCAGGGCCGCGTGGTCCACCTGGAGCGATCCGCCGGTCACGGCCGCGAGCGCCTTCAGCTCGGAGGCGAACAGCAGGCCCGTACCCCGCCGGAGCCAGAACAGCGGCTTGATGCCCAGCTGGTCGCGGGCGAGCACCAGGTCGCCGGTGCGCTCGTCGAAGATCCCGAAGGCGAACATGCCGCGCAGCCGGGGCAGGCAGTCCGTGCCCCAGCGCCGCCAGGCTTGGAGGAGCACCTCGGTGTCGGAGGTGCCGCGGAAGCGCACGCCGGCGGCTGCCAGTTCGCCGCGCAGCTCGGGCGCGTTGTACAGCTCGCCGTTGTACGTCAGGGCCAGGCCGTCCGAGACCATCGGCTGGGCGCCGGTCTCGGACAGGTCGACGACGGCCAGCCTGCGGTGCCCGAGGTGTACGTCGCCGTCGCCGGCGGCGTGGCTGTAGTGGCCGGATCCGTCGGGGCCGCGGTGGGCGAGGGTGTCGGTGAGCCGGCGGGCCACGGCCTTCCCGTCCGGCCACCGGTACGCGCCTGCGATGCCGCACATGTCCTACCGGGCCTCCTGGTCGCCGTCGGAAAGCCGTGCCGCCGGCGTCGACCGCCGTATGCCCGCCCCGTTCTGCGGGGCCCGGGGCGCGTACGCGCCGCGCAGCGCGGTGTGCAGCCCGTCCCACAGCGTGCCGTCGGTCCGATCGCGTGGATCGGGGTCGATCACCACCACGCCGATCACGGGGATGTGCAGGTCCGCGAGTTGCCGCGCCACGGTGTGCAGCCAGGCGGCGCTGCTGTGCCCGGCGCGTACGACGAGCACGCTGCGGCTGCCGAGGTACCGCAGGTCGGTCCA
>NZ_JACBXC010000487.1 GCF_013870535.1 Streptomyces phytophilus
CCACATGGACGCGGGCGCGGGTGGCGACGGGGGCGCCGGGGCTGGAGACGTGGGAGACGACGCGGTAGTCGGTGCGCCAGCTCTCGCGGGTCACCTCGCAGACGCCGTAGCCGCGCTGGACGTTGTGGAACTTCATGTGCGGGTTCTCCTGGAGCCAGACCCTGCCCCACTCGTCCTGGTCCGAGCCGTTGCCGCCCGAGCTGACGGAGGTGCCGAGGAACTCGACGCCGACGGTGGCCGAGGCGGGGTCGTCGAAGTCGTGCTTGAGGTCGGCGGCCACGCTGCGGTGGGCGTCGCCGGTGACGACGACGAAGTTGCCGATGCCGCGCTTCTCCACGCCGTCGAAGAGGCGCTGCCGCGCGGCGGCGTAGCCGTCCCAGGTGTCCATGCCGAACGCCTGCTCGATGCCCTCGGCGGAGTCGCCCTGCATGGTCATGATCTGGTTGGCCATCACGTCCCAGGTGGTACGCGACCGGGTGAGCCCGTCGAGCAGCCACGCCTCCTGCTCGGCGCCGAGCATGGTGCGCTCCGGATCCAGCCGCTCGTCGCAGTCGAACTGCCGCCCGTCGCCGCACGCCTGGTTGTCGCGGAACTGGCGGGTGTCGACGACGTGGAACTGGGCGAGCGTGCCGTAGGGCAGCCGGCGGTAGAGCTGCATGTGCGGGCCCGCCGGCAGGGAGGAGCGGCGCAGCGGCAGGTTCTCGTAGTACGCCTGGAAGGCGGCGGCGCGCCTGGCCTCGAACTCGGCGCCGCCGACGTCGTCGCCGTCGAGGCCGTCGGCCCAGTTGTTGTCGACCTCGTGGTCGTCGAGCACCACGATCCAGGGGTGGGCGGCGTGTTCGGCCTGAAGGTCGGGGTCCCGCTTGTACTGGCCGTAGCGCACCCGGTAGTCGGCGAGCGAGTGGATCTCGCCGGCGGGCAGGTGGCCGCGGCCGATGGTGCCCTGGGCGCCGCCCTCGTAGATGTAGTCGCCGAGGTGGACGACGACGTCGACGTCCTCCTCGGCGAGGTGGCGGTGGGCGGTGAAGTGGCCGTCGGGGTAGTTCTGGCAGCTGACGAAGGCGAAGGCCATCGAGGAGAGGGCGGCGTCCGCGGCGGGGGTCCGGCTCCGGGGACGAGGACTTCTCCGATATCGAGGCGATCTTGAAGAAGCACGGAATCTGACGCTGCGGGCCCACCGAACTACCCTGCGCAGCCGCCAAGTCGACGTCCGCCGACAGAAACCGATCAAGCACGGCCGATCTTCGTGAACAGGCCGGGTTTTCCTGGCGTGTTGCCCACTCGGGCATGCGGGCCTGCGCAATTATCTGCGCGAGATGAACGATCACACGCGCGCACCGCGGCCTCCCGCCCCTGCCGAGCCCCGCGGCTGCCTCTTCGCCCTGTCCCAGCCGCCGTTGATGCTCTTCCTCACCGTCGTGGGCGGGCTGATCTTCGGCACCTCGGTCTACGACCTCATCGGCTGGTGAGCGCCGCCCCGCCGGCCGCCGCCTCGCGCTGCCGCGCGCGGTACGCCGCCACGTGCAGCCTGTTGCCGCAGGTGCGGCTGGAGCAGTAGCGGCGGGACCGGTTGCGCGAGTAGTCGACGAACGCCCGGCCGCAGTCCGGCGCCTCGCAGCGGCGCAGCCGCTCGCGCTCGCCGGCGACGACGAGGAACGCGAGGGCCATTCCGCCGTCCGCGGCCAGGTGTTCGGCGACGGAGGCGCCGGGCGCGAAGTAGTGCACGTGCCACTCGTAGCCGTCGTGGTCCGTGAGCTGCGGTGTGGTCCCGGCGGCGGCCACGATGGCGTTGAGCCGCTCCGCGGCCGCCCGGTCGTCCGCGGCGGCGAAGACGGCCGAGAGGTCGTTCCGTACGGCCCGGACGGCGGCCACGTCGGAGCGGCAGAGCGCTTCGAGGCCGCTGATCCCGTGCTCGTCGACGAATCCCTGGAGCGCCCCCACGTCCACCAGCGCGTCCGCTTCCCCGCCCCCGTCCCCGGTGTCCGTGTTCAAAAGCGCCACGACGATGTCGAGCGCGCACCGGGTGTCGTGATTGATCAGCACCGTTCCGCTCCCCTGGTCGGGCCGCGCGTTCCCCTGGTCGGTCCGACGCCGACTCTAGCCAAAACGTGACACCGCCGTCGCCCACGGTGGAACGACGGCGGTGCCTGGTGCGGTTGTCCGGTTGCGGTCCGGCCGTCTCCCCGAGGCTGACGGCTACGGACGGTGAGGTCGTACGGGCTTCAGCTCTCCGCGAGGATGTGCGAGAGCTCGGTGTCGAGGTCGAAGTGGCGTGGCTCCGTCCCGGGCGGCACGGCGGCGTCCGTGCGCTTCAGGAAGGACTCCAGCGCCCGCGCGGGTGCTTCGAGCAGTGCCTCGCCCTCGGGCGAGCTGAGGGCGATGCAGACGACGCCCTGGCCGTGGCTTCTGGATGGCCAGACGCGGACGTCGCCGGTGCCGGTCGGGCGGTGGAGCCCTTCGGCGAGGAGGTCGCGGGCGAACACCCATTCGACCGTCTCTTCTGCGCCCGTGTGGAAGGTGGCGTGCACGGCGTAAGGATCCGCGGTGTCGTACCGCAGACCTGCGGGGACAGGCAGGGAAGACTCGCTCGACACAACGAGGCGCAGGTGCAGCTCGCAGCTGACCGTGTGGTTCATAAGCGCCAGGGCCTTTCGCTCAGTGTGCGCTCGGGGATTCGCACGTCGGCGAAGTCGACATGCCACCTACCGGGGCGTTGTAAACCCCTCTGACTGTTTTGTGATGTTTTTCGTAGTTCGTCCGGCCTAGTGAGGCTTGTCGCAGCGGGGCCGTTCCGGTGAACTCTGGGGCGCGGATAGTTTGGGCTCTCTGGATGCGGAGAGTAACGAGAATCGGGCGCGGTGTGACGGAGGCGCGCGGAGGGTGCGTACACGGGGATGCTCACTCCGGGTGACTCCGGCCCCGCCCCGGCAACGGGTTTGAACGGCAACCCCACCGCCCTGTATGGTTCTGACCGCGCCACCAAGGTGCTCCGGGCGATTAGCTCAGGGGGAGAGCGCTTCGTTCACACCGAAGAGGTCACTGGTTCGATCCCAGTATCGCCCACAAGACGAAGGCGACCTGCGTCTGCGGAAAGCGCGGACACGGGTCGCCTTCGCCGTTGCTGCGCGGCTCCCGGCACCGCGGTCAGGCCACCGTCGCCAGGCCGCTCGTGCGCAACGGCCAGGCCGGGTCGCAGCGTTCGGCCGAGCCCGTGTGCGCGAACCACGCCGTCAGGCCCCGCGCCTGCGCGCCGTGCCACACCGCCTGCCGCGTGTGCAGTTCCGGCGCGCTCAGGTCCCCCAGCCGGTCCGCGTGGCGCTGTCCGATGGCCCGTACGAGGCGCAGCGCCGCCGTCGCGTCCGCGCCCGCCTCGTGGGTGCCGGACAGCTCCACGCCGTACTGCTCGCACAGCGCCGTGAGCGTGCGGCGGCCCTTGCGGTAGCGGTCGAGGTGCCGGTCGAGCACCAGCGGGTCCAGCACGCACAGCGGTGCGCCGCCGAGGTACTTCGGCAGCGACGAGGCGCGGTGCCGGCGTAACTCGCGGTCCAGCAGCGTCAGATCGAACGGGGCGTTCATCACCACCAGCGGCACGTGGCTCGCGCACTGTGCCGCCAGCGCCTTGCCGACCTCCTCCATCACCGGCGCCGGCCACCGGCCCAGGCGCTGCAGATGCGGCAGCGTCAGCCCGTGGACGGCGGTGGCCGCGGCCGGGATCTCCACGTCGGGGGAGACGAGCCACGACGTACAGCGGGGCGGCGAGGTGATGTGGGGCTGCACGACGACGGCTGCGGAGAGTATCCGGTCGCGTTCCACGTCCACGCCGGTGGTCTCGGTGTCGAAGGCCGCGAGCGGCCCCTCGTACCAGAGCGTCATCAGCCCAACTCCCTGGACGTTTACGGTCGGTGGGGTCGGTCCCATCCGACCGGGTGATACCCGCAACACCCCTCATTCGAACAATGGTTGTTTGGCGGAGAGTCGGCGCGGTGACAACAGAGAGTGAGGGCCGGGTACGCCTCGGCCGCCCGTGGCGGGGCCGGCCCCCGTCACCTACCGACAGTGTGTGGAAGGCAGTTGGGCCATGGCCCTCACCCGGTCGACACGGCACGGCCCGCTCCCCGAGCGGGCCGCGCCGCGGCGCGACCCCCGTGCCGTGGCGGCGTTCTCCCGAGCGGGCCGCGCCGCGGCGCGACCCCCGTGCCGTGGCGGCGTCCGGGGGAACGCCGATCGGCCCTCCGC
>NZ_JACBXC010000488.1 GCF_013870535.1 Streptomyces phytophilus
GGCTCCCGGTGCTCGCGGTGGCCCGCAGCGCCGCCGACCTCCTCGCCGACCCGCACCGCTTCACCGTCACCGCGTGCCCGTCCCCGGACTGCGGCTGGCTGTTCCTCGACGCCCCGGGCCGCCGCCGCTGGTGCTCCCTGGGCACCTGCGCGACCAGGGAGACCACGCACTGCCTCGACTGAGGACCCGCCGCCCGCCTCCGCGGGCTTCTCTGCGACGGACCGCGGGAAGTCGGGGAGATCCCCATTCGTCCGCGTCATCCGCGAAGGCACCGCGCACGGGCAGCGGTACCGCCGGAGGACCGCGCCCGTGAATCCGGGCCGCCGGACTTCCCAGGCGTCCGGCCCGGCACGGTATGTTCCCATACGGAGTGGGTGTCACCGGAAGCCCGCGGGCCCCGGCTCCCCTTCGGATTGCACCGTCTCACCACCAAGGGATCGGCAATGATCACGCTTACGAAAGATGACGAGCCGGCGGACCTGGCCGGGGTAACCCACCTGTCGATAGGGGTCTCCTGGGACCCCACGGTCGGAAGCAGCGGCGGCATCATGGGCAAGCTGCGCCAGACCAAGGGCACCGACCTCGACCTGATCGCCATCGCCATGGCGGGATCCGACCCGGTCCGGCTGGCGGGCCTCGACTCGCTGGACCCGATGGGCAACGGCGCGATCGTCCACAGCGGCGACAACCAGACCGGCAAGGGCGACGGCGACGACGAAACGGTCACCGTCGAGTTCTCCCGGATGCCCGACCAGATCACCGCCATCGTCTTCGTCGCCGCCGCCTACAAGAAGGGCAGCAGCTTCCAGAAGGCCCGCAACATCAGCTTCAAGGTGTACGACGCCTCGGGCGGCAGCGCGCAGCAGGTCGCCGACATCTGGCCCAGCCTGCTCACCACCGACAACGGCTGCGCGGTGGCCAAGGCGACCCGCGCCGGCGCGTCCTGGCGGCTCCAGGTGATCAACGAGACGGGGAAGATCAAGCAGGGCAACGAGCACTCGCTCATGCGCTTCGCCGCAGGCAAGTAACCGAAGCGGCAAGGAGGCGCGAACGCCCAGGACGCCGCCCCCCGGGCGAACGCCGCGCCGCCGCCCCACCACCCCCGGGTCCACGGACCCGGGGGTCGTGCTTCGGTGCGCCCGCCCGCGCGCTCCGGCAAACGGGGCAACGCCCGCCCCGTCTCGCCCGCCGTGCTCCATAACCTGCCGTCCGGGCGCGCTTCCCGCGCCCTGTCGGCAAGCAGAGAGCGAGTCCCCCGGTGAAACTCCCCACGCAGTGCACGGCCTGGCTCACCGCGGCGGCCGCCCTCCTGGCGGTGATCGGCACCGCCCCGGCCGGTGCGGACGAGGCGTGGCAGCAGGTCGGCGGCGACGCGCGCAGCGGAGTCAGCGGCGCCGCGTACGAGGACGGCACGGCGGCCGGAGCCGGAGCCGACGCCGGAGCCGGCGTACTCGTGGTGCACGACAACAAGAGGTCCGGGCAGCCGCGCCTGTCGCGGATCACCCAGGAGGAGGGCACCGCCACTGTCGCCCCGGTGACCTGGGACGGGCCGGAGCCCGTCGACCTGGAGGCCATCGAAGCCGTCCCCGGGATGCCGGGGGAGTACCTGGCGCTCGCCAGCCGCGGCATCGTCTACCGCCTGACGGTCACCGGCACCACCGCGACGGTCGTCGACTACGCGCCGCTGCCGGCCATCGGCGAGGGCGACGACTTCGAGAGCTTCGCGCTCGTCGCCCGGAACGGGAGGCTCGCGGCCCTGTGGGCGGACCGCGGAGCCGGCCCCGAGCGCCCGGCCACGCTGTACGCGGCACCCCTGACGTTCGCCCCGTGGGGGCAGCCGCAGTGGGGCGCGGTGACGCACCGGGCCTACCGGGCGACGTACCCGATCGACGACGGCACGCGGCACATCTCCGACATCTCGGTGACCGACTCCGGCCGGATCCTCACGGGTTCGGCGGCGGACGCGGGCGACGACGGCCCGTTCGACTCCGCGGTGAGCGACGCGGGCCGGGTGACGGTGGCGGCGAACGGCCGCGTACGGGTCACGCTCGCACCGTCCCCGAGGGTCCTCGGCACGTTCCCGGGCTACAAGATCGAGGCCGTGGAGTGCCGGCCCGGCTCCGCGGACGCCTTCCTGGGCACGGACGACGAGAACGCCGGCGGATACGTACGAACCCTGCCGCTCTGCGCAACCTGAGCGGAAGGCGCGCCGACGGCCCGACCGCCCTCCCCCCGGTCAGTCGGCGCAGCCGGGGACCGGGGAGGGGGAACCCGCGCAGTTGTTCGGCAGGTTGCCGGTGACCGGCGACCCCGCGGCGGTGACGCGCCCCCCGTTGAAGATTCCGCCCGCGGTCTCGGCCGCCCGGTTGCCGGTGACGGCGGTGCCGTCGAGACGGAGCACGCTCAGGCTGCCGTTGTTGAGGATCCCCCCGCCCACCCCGCCGGTCGCCCGGTTCGAGACGACGCGGCCGGCGTTGAGGGTCGTGGTGCCCGCGTTCGAGAAGAGGCCGCCGCCGCCGAAGACCGCCGAGTTGCGGCGGACGGTCGTGTCGTTGAGCACGGTGGCCGCCCGCTCGCCGTTGGTGGCGATACCGCCGCCGAACTCCCGGGCGTGGTTCGACTCGACGGTGCTGCGGTTGAGCGTGAGGGTGCCGTAGTTGTTGAACAGACCGGCGCCGCTGCCCAGGGAACCACCCCGCACGGTGATGCGGTCCAGGGTGAGCCGACCGCCCATCTCCACTTCGAGGACCCGGAAGTCCGGCGTACCCGCCGCCGCACTGCGGGCGATCACGGCGGCGTCCGGCCCGCGCGAGCGGATCCGGATGTCCCCCGCGATGGCGGCGAGGGCGTTCACCCTGCCGTACGGGCGCGCGACCGTATACGTACACCCCGACTGGAGGACGATCTCCCACGACGCCCCGTGGCGCGCGTTCCCCTCGGCGACCGCGTCGTTCAGCATCCGCGCGCGGTCCGGTGCACAGGGCACGAAGACCCCGCGCGGCCCGCCCGCGGCCACGGCGTACGGCACCAGCCCCAGGACGACGCCGGCGGCGACGGCGCAGCATCGGGTCATCAGCACGGATCCCATGGAGGCAGCATCCCCGCCACCCGCGAACCCCGCACGCCGAAGCCCCCGCCCGGCCGACCGCCGTTCGAACGCCCCCGGCCGCCCACGGCAGGAATCCTCGCGGCATTTCGGCGCGCGGCTGTTCGCTATTCCACGCTCCGGGCGTTGTACGCCTGGTACGCGCCGTAAAGCAGCTGGATGCCGCCGACAGCGATCAGCACCACCCCCACTTTCGTGAGCGTGAAGACGGGAATGCTGACATCCTCGGTGAACAACGCCAGCGCCACTCCGACAACGGCGCAGACCGCGCCTTCGGCGATGTTCTTCGAGGCGGGAGCCACGGTGGCTGATCTCCTTGAAGTCGCTTCGTCCCCGGCAGGGCTGTTGCTCGAAATGCTAGGCGGGTGAGCAGGGCGCAACCTCGGCCCCGCGGATGAGGTGGGCACTACACATTTCGATGGACCGGAAGTCGCGTCCTCACCCCCGCGACGGCCCTGTGTTCCGGTTATGCGCCCACGTGGAGGTAGGCGGCCCACAGCGTCGGCGTTACCGGGTGCCGGGTGCGCCGCGCGCGGACCGCGGCGTGGAGGGCACGTGCCGGGGTGTCGTCGGTGCCGTAGAAGTGGCGGGCCACGGCGGGGGAGATCTCGTCGTCGACGCGCCAGAAGGTGCCGATGACGTGGGTGAATCCCGCCATGTGGAAGGCGCCGACGACGTGCAGCGCCTCGTCCGCGAGCGCTCGTGGCCCCAGGTGCGTCTCGCATGTGGACAGGTACGCGAGTCGGGCGTCGCGCAGCCGTAGTCGGGCCACGTCCGTGACCGTGAGGGCGGCGCTCCGGTGGTCGTGGAGCAGGAGGTGGCCGGCGGAGACGGCGTCCGCCGCGCCGACGGCGTGGCAGGCGAAGTGCGCCCAGCGGTGCCGGGGCATTTCCGCCAGCACCGCGGCGCGGGTCGCTCGCCGGCCCGTCAGCACCCGGCTTCCGGGGAAGCGGGTGGTCAGCGCGGCGATCTCCTCGTCCACCCCGGGCAGGTCGGTCGCGTCCGGGGTCCTGGGCACGGCGACGACGAGGGGGCGGGGCCGTCGCGCGCCGGCCACGGTCGGGCCTCGGGCGGCCACGTGGCGCCGTGCGTGGATGAGGGAGCGGACGGTCGGCGCGTAGGAGGACACG
>NZ_JACBXC010000489.1 GCF_013870535.1 Streptomyces phytophilus
GGGGGCTCCGCTGCCGGCGTAACGGCACCCCGCCGCTCACGGGCTACCGCGGTACCGCGGTAGCCCGTGAGCAGGCACCCCCGCCTCTCCCACCGGCCTCCCGCCGTTCTCCCACACGTCTGGCGTACCGTCCTCGAAACTCACTGGCCACAGCCGCACCCCACCCCGTTACGATGGCGTCAGGGCCTGCGTGTGGAGCAGGCGTCGGGACCCCGGGCGTGGTCCGTCCGGCGGGCCCTCTCACAGTTACGCGAGCGAAGAAGTGGGATGAGATTCAGGCCCCAGGGCCGGCCCATGACACAGACACCCGTAAGCCGCACCCCCGAAGAGGGACAGGCCCGCGCCCAGATCACGATTCCCGCGAAGCACCCCATGGTGACGGTGCTGGGTTCCGGAGACTCCCTCCTGCGGGTCATCGAGAAGGCGTTCCCCGGCACCGACATCCACGTGCGGGGCAACGAGGTCAGCGCCGTCGGCGCCCCCGAGGAAGTCACCCTCGTCCAGCGTCTCTTCGACGAGATGCTGCTCGTCCTGCGCACCGGAGCCCCCATGACGGAGGACGCGGTGGAGCGGACGATCGCCATGCTGAAATCCGACCGCGACGACGAGGCCGGCGGGCACCACGCCCCCTCCGAGGTCCTGACGCAGAACATCCTGTCCAACCGCGGCAAGACGATCCGCCCGAAGACGCTGAACCAGAAGCGCTACGTCGACGCCATCGACAAGCACACCATCGTCTTCGGCATCGGCCCCGCCGGCACCGGCAAGACGTACCTCGCCATGGCCAAGGCGGTCCAGGCCCTGCAGTCCAAGCAGGTCAACCGCATCATCCTGACCCGCCCCGCGGTCGAGGCCGGCGAACGCCTCGGGTTCCTGCCCGGCACGCTGTACGAGAAGATCGACCCGTACCTGCGCCCGCTGTACGACGCGCTGCACGACATGCTGGACCCGGACTCGATCCCCCGCCTGATGGCGGCCGGCACGATCGAGGTGGCGCCCCTGGCATACATGCGCGGCAGGTCGCAGCCTGTCTGGACCAATGTGCTGACGCCGGATGGCTGGCGTCCTATCGGCGGCCTTCAGGTCGGCGACCTGGTCATCGGCTCCAACGGTGAGCCGACACCGGTGCTGGGCGTGTACCCGCAGGGAGAGCGGGACATCTACCGCGTCACCGCGCAGGACGGCGCGTGGACCCTGTGCTGCGGCGAGCACCTGTGGACGGTGAGGACCGCCGCAGACAAGCGCCGCAACAGGCCGTGGCGGGTCCTGGAGACCCGGGAGATGATCGGCAACCTGCGCGCCGCACACGCCCGCCGGTACGAACTCCCGACGCTGACCGGACCGACGCAGTTCCCCGCCCGCGAGGTGCCGCTGGATCCCTACGCGCTGGGCCTGCTGCTCGGCGACGGCTGCATCACCGGCGCTACCACCCCATCGTTCACCACCACCGATCCTGAGCTTGTCTCAGCCCTGGAGCTGGCTCTGCCCGGCGTCAAGGTACGGCGGAAGGGGTCGGTGGAGTACGTCCTCAACCGCGTGAAGACTCCCGGCGACGTCATCACACTGGAGAACCCGGTCACCAGGGACCTGCGCACGCTCGGTCTGCTCGGCTCAAGATCCGTCTCGAAGTTCGTGCCGGACGACTACATGTACAACACCCCCGAGGTCCGGCTGGCTCTGCTCCAGGGCCTGCTCGACAGCGACGGCGGACCTGTCACGCAGTCCGACCGGACGTGCCGCGTTCAGTACACGACAGCGTCGATCCTGCTCCGTGACGACGTCGTCTCCCTCGTGCAGTCTCTGGGCGGAGTCGCCTACACCCGGCGCCGGGCGGCCGAGGACCGCACCCCCGGGCGGGCACGGGGTCGGGACGTACACCACCGCCGCGACGCGCACATCGTCGACATCCGGCTCCCCGAAGGCATCGAGCCTTTTCGGCTCGCGCGCAAGCGCGGGAAGTACCTGGCCGCGGGAGGCGGTGGCCGTCCGATGCGGTTCATCGACAGCATCGAGCCGGCAGGTCGCGAGGAGACCGTGTGCATCCAGGTGGCAGCGGAGGATTCGCTGTACGTCACGCAGGACCATCTGCTCACGCACAACACGCTCAATGACGCGTTCATCATCCTCGACGAGGCCCAGAACACGAATCCCGAGCAGATGAAGATGTTCCTGACCCGGCTCGGGTTCAACTCCAGGATCGTCGTCACCGGTGACATCACCCAGGTCGACCTGCCGGGCGGCACGAGGAGCGGGCTGCGGCAGGTGAAGGGGATCCTGGAGGGGGTGCAGGACGTGCACTTCTCCACGCTGACCAGTCAGGACGTCGTCAGGCACAAGCTGGTGAGCCGGATCGTCGAGGCGTACGACAAGTACGACGTCAGAAACGGCGACGACAGGAACGGCAGGGCCTAGAGCCGTGTCCGTCGAGGTCAACAACGAATCCGGGGTCGAGGCCGACGAGGAGGCCGTGCTCGGCGTCGCCAGGTACGCGCTGGCGCGCATGCGCATCCACCCGCTGTCCGAGCTGTCGGTGATCCTCGTCGACCCGGCCGCGATGGAGCAGTTGCACGTGCAGTGGATGGACGAGCCGGGGCCGACGGACGTGATGTCGTTCCCCATGGACGAGCTGCGGCCGCCCGCCAAGGACGACGAGGAGCCGGTGCAGGGGCTCCTCGGCGACATCGTGCTCTGTCCCGACGTCGCCCGCCGGCAGGGCGAGGCGGCGCCGACCGCGCATTCCATGGACGAGGAGCTGCAGTTGCTCACGGTCCACGGCGTGCTGCACCTCCTCGGTTACGAGCACGAGGATCCCGCGGAGAAGGCCGAGATGTTCGGCCTGCAGAAGGCGATCGTCGACGGCTGGCGCGCCGAGCGCGGCGTGGCCGGTCCCTCGCCGGCGCCCACCGAGCGATGACCGCCCGGCTGATCGCCGCGGCGGTCCTGCTCGTGGGGGTCGGCTGGCTCGCGTCGTGCGCGGAGACGGCGCTGGCGCGGACGACGCGGATCGCCGCCGAGGACGCGGTACGGGCCGGGCGGCGCGGGTCGGCGAAGCTGCTGGCGGTGACGTCCGACCCGGTGCGCTACCTGAACGTGGCGCTGCTGGTGCGGGTCGGCTGCGAGATGGCCGCCGGCGCGCTCGTGACGTACGCCTGCCTGCGCCACTTCGACCGTACCTGGGAGGCGCTGACCGTCGCGATCGCCGCGATGGTCCTCGTCTCGTACGTCGCGATCGGCGTCTCGCCGCGCACCATCGGGCGCCAGCACCCGGTGGCGACCGCCACGGCATCCGCGTACGTGCTGCTGCCGCTGGCGCGCGTCATGGGCCCGGTGCCGATGCTGCTGATCCTGCTGGGCAACGCGCTGACGCCGGGCAAGGGCTTCCGCCAGGGCCCGTTCGCCTCCGAGGCGGAGCTGCGCGCGATGGTGGACCTGGCGGAGAAGGAGTCGCTGATCGAGGACGACGAGCGGCGCATGGTCCACTCGGTCTTCGAACTCGGCGACACGCTGGTGCGCGAGGTGATGGTGCCGCGCACGGACGTGGTGACCATCGAGCGGTACAAGACGCTCCGGCAGGCGCTGACGCTCGCGCTGCGCTCCGGCTTCTCGCGGATCCCGGTGACGGGCGAGAGCGAGGACGACGTCGTCGGCGTGGTGTATCTGAAGGATCTCGCGCGCAAGGTGCACATCAGCCGGGAGGCCGAGTCGGAGCTGGTGTCGACGGCGATGCGGCCGGCGGCGTTCGTGCCGGACACGAAGAAGGCCGCGGACATGCTGCGGGAGATGCAGCAGCAGCGGATCCACGTGGCGGTCGTCATCGACGAGTACGGGTCGACGGCGGGGATCGTGACGATCGAGGACATCCTGGAGGAGATCGTCGGCGAGATCACCGACGAGTACGACCGGGAGCTGCCGCCGGCGGCGGAGCTGGGCGACGACCGCTACCGGGTCACGGCCCGCCTCGACATCGGCGACCTGGGCGAGCTGTACGACCTGGAGCTGGACGACGAGGACGTGGAGACGGTCGGCGGGCTGCTGGCGAAGCAGCTGGGCCGGGTGCCGATCGCGGGGGCGACGGCGGAGGTCGACGTCACGCACGACGGTTCCGACCCGGGGCTGCGGGCGCTGCGGCTGACCGCGGAGTCGCCGGCGGGGCGGCGGAACAAGATCGTGACGGTCCTGGTGGAGCCAGTGCGGGAGGCCCCGGTGGCGCAGGACGAGAG
>NZ_JACBXC010000049.1 GCF_013870535.1 Streptomyces phytophilus
CCGCGGTCAGCCGCGACACCGCGTGGGCGTCCGGCGCCGGCGGCACCGTGCTGCGTACGACGGACGGCGGGCGGAGCTGGCGGGACGTGTCGCCGCCGGGGACCGAGGCGCTGGAGTTCCGCGACATCGAGGCGCTGGGCCGGCGCAGCGCGGTCGCCCTGTCCATCGGGCCGGGCGAGGACTCCCGCATCTACCGCACCGACGACGCCGGCGCGACCTGGACCGAGACCTTCCGCAACGACCACCCCGACGCCTTCTACGACTGCGTGACCTTCTTCGCCGGCGGCCGCGACGGGCTCGCCCTGAGCGACCCGGTGGACGGCCGGTTCCGCATCCTGTCGACGTCCGACGGCGGCCGCTCCTGGAAGGTCCTGCCCGACGACGGCATGCCGCCGGCGCAGCCGGGCGACGCGGCGTTCGCGGCGAGCGGGCAGTGCCTGGTGAGCGCGGGCCGCTCGGACGCCTGGTTCGCCACCGGCGGCGGCGCGACGGCGCGCGTCCTGCACTCCGCCGACCGCGGCCGCACGTGGACCGCCGCCGAGTCCGGCATCCCGGCCGGCGACCCGGCCCGCGGCGTCTTCGCCCTGGCCTTCCGCGACGCCCGCCACGGCCTCGCGGTGGGCGGCGACTTCCAGCCCGGCAACCCCTCGCCGGACGCGGCGGCCCGTACCGGCGACGGCGGCGCGAACTGGACGGACGCCCGCAAGCCGCCGCCGGAGTACCGCTCGGGCGTGGCCTGGCTGCCGCACAGCCGCACCGCGGCCCTGGCCGTGGGCCCGACCGGCTCGGACGTCACGTTCGACGGCGGGCGCACGTGGCACGGCTTCGACTCCGGTTCGTACGACACCGTGGACTGCACCGCCGACCTGGGCTGCTGGGCGGCGGGGGAGCGGGGCAGGGTGGCGCGCCTGGAGTAGCCGGCGGCCACGTCGGGACCTAAGACCGTGGTCGCCGCACCCGCCGCCTCCCTACGGTTGAGCCGCGTGACCACCCGCACAGCAGCGCTGATACGCCGCCTCGACCTCGACCCCGGGATCCTGCGGGTGCTGTCGGTGACGTTCCTGTGGGTGGCCCTGACCTGCACCGCCATGCTGATCCCGATCAGCCTCACGCTGCTCCCCGGCTACGAGGCGTGGAAGTTCACCACCCGCGACGTCGCCCCGGCCCTCGGCCTGGCCGCCGCCTTCACCCTCGTCGCCGCACTCCTCGCCGGCTCCCGTACGTCCCTGAAAGCCGCCGCCGCCCGCCTCACCACGGCCCTGGGCCTGCGCCCCGCCACCCGGCGCACGGCCACCGCAAGCCTCGCCGCGGGCCTCGCCGCAGGCGCCCTGTGCCTGGCCGCCGCCGAACTCCTCGTCCGCATCCCCGGCCTGTCCTCCACCCCGGCCGCGGAAGACCCCCGCTACGCGGCCGTGGCCGACACCTCCACCGCCGTCCACCTCCTCGACGGCGCCCTCTCGGCCCCGGTCCACGAGGAACTCCTCTTCCGCGCCCCCCTCCTGCTCCTCCTCACGTTCCTCACCACCGCCCGAGCCCGCGAGACCCTCCCCACCCCCCTCCTCCGCCACACCACCTTCACCGCAGCCGCGACCCTCTCCGCCCTGGTCTTCACCACAGGCCACGAACTGGGCGGCCCGGTCAACCTGATCTTCGCCGCCTTCCTGGCAGCGACCACCACGGCCCTGCTCCTGTGGCGCCGCTCGATAGTCCCCTGCATCGTCGCCCACACGCTCCACAACACCGCGATCACCGCCCTCTGGCTCTTCTGACCGCGGCAGAAGCCGCCGGACAATCGGCTTTGCGGGACCAGGGGGTGGATGCGGTATGGTTCTCGTGCGCGATCGGCCAGGGAGAAACCCCAGGTCGTCCGGGCACCGGGACGTGGCGCAGTTTGGTAGCGCACTTGACTGGGGGTCAAGGGGTCGTGGGTTCAAATCCCGCCGTCCCGACGGTGCTGAAGAGGCCCTTTGAACGGGAGGAATCCCAGGTCAGAGGGCCTTTCGCGATTCGCTGACACGTCGTCAGTCTGACGCTTCGTCAGACCCTTGGGGACCACGGGTCGGGAAAAACTGCTGATCAGAGCGTTTTCTTGGGGACCAAGATCACTTCTGTTCTCGTGTCGGATTGTGCGGTTCCTACAAGGCCCGGCGCCGTTTCGCCGGCGAGTATCCATCCCCATGTCGTCAGGGAGATCCAGTAGATACGTGCGGAGGACTTCGCGATGCCGACGCCGGTCAGGTACCGCTCGACGGCCGCCGTGTACGACGCCGGCGGGGCGGACAGCGGCACGACCCGGGCGCGCGCAGCCGGAGCGCGGCCCCCGCTCCCGAGTCCGGTCGCTGGTTCGATCGCCACGTCCGCCCCGCCTCTCGCCCGCTGCCGCAGTAAATGCGTACCTCGCCCCGGCGGCCGGATCGGGCCGCCGCAGGCCGCGACGAGCACGGTAGAGGGCCTGCCGCGGTAAATCCGGCATTTACTGCAGCAGAGCGGGCGCTCGCCTGTCGCGAGGTGCGAGGGGCAGCGCAGGGTGACATTGAACCCACTGTCGTGAAGGGCGGCAGTCCACACGGCCCATCGGCGTGCAGAGGTCGGAGCGAGCGCAGGCCATGCGGTGGCCCATCAGGCAACTGAACGCGATTGGCAGGGCGTTCGCCGATCCACCTACGCCGACGGGCCAGCCCGTGTTGCGGTCCGGTCCCAGGTGGTGGCGGTGACGCCCCGCGCAACGAGGATCTGCTTCTCCACCTTCTCGGTGGGCGTACGTGGGAGGTCGTCGACCAGTTCGACATACCTGGGAACCATGTAGGCCGCCATCCTGTCGGTACAGAATGCGATCAGGTCCTCGTACACGAAGGTGCAGCTCGGGTGAGGCACAACAGCGACCATCACGTCGTCCTCAGTCAGCTCGCTCGGCACGCCGTAGGCGGCCACATCAAGGACGTTCGGGTGTGCCTTGACAATCTCCTCCACCTCGAAGGCCGAGATGTTCTCACCTCGTCGGCGGATCGCGTCTTTGAGGCGACCGACGAAGTAGAGGTAGCCATCCTGATCCGCTCGGGCGAGGTCGCCCGTGTGGAACCAGAGGTTCCGTCGTGCCGCGAGAGTTTCCTCGGGCATCCCGAAGTAGCCGCTGGCGATCAGGTCGGGTTCGTTCGGACGGACGACGATCTCGCCGGTGGCGCCCGTCTCGATCTCACAGTCATGTGCGTCGAACAGCCGCACGTCGTAGGCCCCGATGGGTTTGCCGCACGAGCCCGGCCGACGCGGCTGGTCGAGAGGCTCGTACACAGGGACGCCTGCGTCTGTCGACCCGTAGAGCTCGACCAGGCGCAGCCCGAAGCGTGACTCGAACTCCCTGGCGAAGTCCGGGACCGGAACACCCCAGGCGAGTCGCACCGGGTTGTCCGCGTCATCGTCAAGCAACGGTGCGTTATGCAGCATGGTGAGGGTTGCACCCATGAAGTCGAAGACGGTCGCTTCAAACGCCCGCACCTCGTCCCAGAACCGCGAGACGGAGAAGCGCTCGCCGATGGCGGCGACCCCGCCGGAAACGAGTGCCGGCATGACTGTCAGCACGGCGGCATCCAGGTGGAACAACGGGAACGGGCAGTAGAGCACGTCATCAGGCGTAAGCCGGAGGTGTTCAACCATCAACTCGGCCTGTCGCACCGTGTAGGTGTGTGAGAGAGCACACGCCTTCGACCGACCGGTCGTGCCGGAGGTGCCGAGGAGCAGTGCGATGTCTGAGCCGGTCACGGGGTGATCAGCAACGGCGCCGCCGCCGGCATCAACGGCGTCGAACGCGACCACAGGGATGTTCCCTGCCAGGGACGCGGCTGACACGTCGCCACACACGACGATGAGCTTGAGGTGAGCGAGTTGGTCGGCCACAGCTTCGATGGCAGCCGCGGCCTCAGGGACGATCACGAGCACCTGAGCGCCTTGGATGTTGAGCATGTGCACGAGGGCGGGACCGCGGAAGCTGGTGTTGACGGTTGCACAAATAGCGCCGATTTTGTTCGCGCCGAACCACGCCTGGATGAAGTCTGGTGAGTTCCCGAGCATGAGGCCGACTGCATCGCCTGGTCGTACGCCGAGAGCCGCGAGCTTCGCCGCGGTGATGTCCGATGCCTGGTCGACCTCGGCATAGGTCCGTTCACTTGAGGCGAAGCGCAGGAATGTTCGGTCCGGCTGGTCCGCTGTGCGTTGGCGAAGGAGGGCTGTAACCGTGGCTGTCACTTCACGTCCCGGGCACGAGTTCGGAAGCTCTTGAGGCGGCGTTTGACCTCCTCGCGGCCGAATCCCTTTGTGACGGCCGCCGTCTCGGCCTGCAGGACTTCGGGCCAGGGACGTGGATCCGCGTTGAGGAGTCCCTTCGTGAGCATGAGGGCTTCGGCGTCGTTTCCGGCGGCCTTCGTCGCCAGCGTTATTGCCTCGGCCATCAAATGATCCGGGTCGACGACACGGGTGACCAGGCCGATCTGTAGGGCTTCGGCCGCATCGAGGGTGGTGCCGAACAATGTCAGCTCACGGGTCCACCCGTCTCCGACGAGGTTGCGCAGGAGGACCGAGGCGCCGTTGGTGATCACCAGGCCCCAGTGCACCTCGGGACAGCTGAAGAATGCGTTGGTGGCCGCGATCCGCAGATCGCAGTTCACGGCTATCTCAAGTCCGCCGCCGACCGCCGGTCCGCTGACGGCTGCGACCACCGGCTGCCGCGCGTTGCGGAGCAGGTCAGCGACCCGCTGAAACTTCTCGATCTGCTCGATGAACTCCGCCTGCTCCATGCTGGGTGCCTCGCGTAGGTCCTCACCGGTGCAGAACGCATCGGGGCCACCCGTGACCACGAGCGCTGCAACCTCAGGGGCGCCGGTCTCACGCTCAAGCACTGCGACCAGTTCAGTGAGCGTGGACAGGTTCATAGCGTTGCGCACCTCAGGTCGGTCGATACCTACGACGGACACGGGACCCGCCCGGAGGACGCTGATCGAGGAGCTCACTTGCATCCCTTCGAAGAGGTCTGGAAGGTCGACAACGGAACGTCGGGGCCGATGACGTCGAGTGGCAGCCCCTTGCCGGGTGGCTCCAGCGTCAGGTCACTTCGCCTCACGGGCCTGTTGCCTCGATGCGCGCGCACGGTGCCGAGAGCCAGATCGGCGTGTACCTCACAGAGCTTGATCAGCGGCAATCGACCACCCGGCCGGTACCAGTGCGCGGCACCCGTGACCAGTTCGAGCAGCGCGATGGTGGCGACACCGGCGTCCGGGACGTCGAAGACACCCTCAGCCACGCCGTTGTCCATCACGGTGCGCCAGACGCCTTCATACTCGTCACGCAGCTTCATGATCTCGAAGAGATGGGGATCGCTGAGCGCCCGGACCTCGGTGTCGGTGATCATTGTCGCGGTCCCGCGTCCGCCGTGCACCCAGACATGCAACTCGGTGATTGCGGCGAGCTGCTGTTCGGGCCGGTCATGGACTTCCAGAGCCCTTTGGCAGGTCTCAGTCAGTGGAAGCATCGTCGACTTCATGATGTCCATCAGTAGGTCTTCCTTGGTCCCCATGTGGTAATAGAGGGCGCCCGTGGTGAGACCTGCCTCCTGGGCGATCGCGCGAATTCCCACTGCCTGGAAGCCATGGCGGGCGAAGAGGCGCAGTGCAGCCTTGTAGATGCGGGCGCGTGTCTCCTCGACGTTCGCACCTGGTGTCCGTGCCATCTATACCGGCTCTCCCGTCCCGCTGCTGGCAGCGTCGATCGCCGAACCGGTAGCAGGAACAATCATCATCCCGCGATGGTGCTGGAAAGACTTGGAGAAGAAGACTTCACCATCGACGACCACCTCGACGGTCGCCTCGGCGACTTCCTGGTCGCGATCCGTCCGAGCTTCGATCTCCAGCCGGCGGTCAGGATGCGTCACCACGATCCGTGTGCTGGTGGCCAACTGCGTCCGTTCCGGGCGACGCGGCACTGTCGTGATGCGGTACTCGTGCTCGAACTCCACCGGCGAACCGTCCGTGGCGAGCAGGCGGGTGGTCGTATGCCCGACCACCCCCGCCTCCTCATCAGGACCGCCGCGGAATACGTCGAGCGTGGAGTCATTGGTCTGCACCACCTCGGCCGCACTTTCCATGTCAGGCTTCCCGAAGGTCGGGGTCGAGAGCGCCGGCGCCGTTAGGCACGGCACCAGGATCCGGCTCGGGTCCGGTCCACCGGCGACGACGAGGTAGTCGGAGCCTGTCACCCCCGGCCAGATCTCAGGGAAATCCGCGGCCGCGACGGCGAGACGGAGCCGGTGGCAGCGTCGCACCCGATAACGCACCGGGTGCAGGTCCACGTGCGCCCGGGTCTCTGGTACCTCGATGCCGTCACCGACGTACGGCGGGAGGTTGGACAGCGAGAGGAACCCCCGGGCGACGAGGACACCGCGGCCGGTGGGATCGACATCGACGAGCCGCACCGCGATGTCGGTCTCCAGGCTCTGCACCGTCACCGCGAGCTCGACCCGGACGCGGTCGACGATGTCGAGGGTCTCTTCGAGAGGCGCCGACTCGAAAAGGGTCGACCTCACATCGTCCTCGGTCTGCTCACCAGGGGGGTGAGCCATGCCGAGACCACCTTGAAGCCCGACAGAGGCGTCGAAGAGCACGGGTACGTCCGACCGATCCAGCGGTGCCACCGGAACGAGGCCGCCGCTCGCTGTCAAAAAGAGCTCCACCGCCTTCGTCACCGGCGGCCAGGAGTCGTAACCCTCCCATTCACCCGCACCCAGGACGTAGGCCGAGACGACCGGTTCCGCAGCGAGCCCCGATTCCTCACCGCGGATCCAAGTCTCGAACCACCTGCACATCTCGTGCAGGGTGTCGATGGGATCGGTCGCATCACAGTCAGGCAGACCGTGCTGCCAGGGCCCGGCGATGATGCGGCGAGGTCCCGTCACGGCGTTGAAGTCCCGCCACGCGCCGGTCGGGTTGGTATCGCGCCAACTGGTCACGATCATCGTGGGAACCTCGATCAAGCCGGCGTCGACCTCGCGACCGGCCCAGTAGTCGTCACGGGCGATGTGATCCATCCAAGGAAACACCCAGGGGCAGAGGCCGTCATAGTGGCCCCTGGCGACCGCTTCGACGTCACCACCGGGAACGCCGGCCACAGGCGGAACTGCGCCCACAGCCAGCATGATGCTGGCCCACTCGGCCTCGATCATGGCCAGGCCCGGCGCGCCGTTGCGCATAACCTCGTACTCGTACGGGTCGGTGGAGCCTTCGATCGCCACGACAGCCTTGAGATGAGGGGGAGCAACGGCTGCCGCCCGGAGCGACGTGATACCGCCGTACGACACTCCCCACATGCCCACACGCCCATCGCACCACGGCTTGTCCGCCACAGCCTCAACGATGTCGTAGACGTCCGCGGACTCGACGGCCTCGAAGGCGTCCCCCTTGCTCCCACCCGAGGCGCCTGTGCCACGGAAGTCGACCAGAACGCTGACGTACCCGCGGCTCGCGAAGTATCCCAGACGGTTCGCCCATCGCGGACCGATCCACATGTCCTTGTTGTACGGGACATAGACGATGAGCGCCGGCCACGGTCCTTCCCCTGAGGGACAGCAGGCATCTGCTGCCAGGACAGTGCCGTCGCGAGTCACCAAGCCGATGTTGCGCAGCATCGTTTCCTTCATGACTCCCCCCTTGCCGCCAGTGCCAGGATCGCGGCGTCAGACTCGCCACTCTCGAACGCGACCGTTGCCGTGCCGCCGGCCACCTTTTGACCTGGTGATCCATCAGAGCTGCCGCCACCACATCCGCGCAACGTGATCGCTTCACCCGCTGCAGCTGCGACCGCAGCACACGCCTTGCTCATAACCCGCCATCCATCCCACGCAGTGACACTGCCCTGGTCGAACCGTAGATTTAATCGATCGATTGATATTTTAGGTGGCTCGTGCCAGAAGGCAAGAGGTATCGTGCGAGCTGGAGAGATCTGTTGTTGAGGTTCAACTCGTGATGTAGTGCGGTTGATCAGGGGGATAGACAGTCAGGCCGGCCCGCATCCTCGCCTTGTGCACCAGACACGCCACCAGCGCGACCCGCTTCACCGGCGCGTACGCCTTGAGTCCGGAGGCATCCAGCGATTCCGCCTCGCCCGCGAAGTCAGTGATCTTCCGTGCGGCCACGCCGTCCGTCCACACCGTGGTGTCGCCCGGGGCGTCGACCCAGTCCAGCTGCGTGAGAAGCCGCTTGAAGTGCGACCTGCTCGGAGCCTGGGCCGGCTTCTTCACCCGGTTGTAAGACGTCATACCGTCCACGTCCCCGCTCCTCCAGCAGCCGCAGCAGGCCCGCCCGCTCTACCGAGCTCATCCGGTCATGGATGCCCGCGCAGATCGCCGCGTTACGCCGGCGGTGGCGGCCTCAGCTGCTCGCAGCGCACCGACGAGTTCGTACTGCCTGGCCGGCCACCCCGTCGGGGTGCACCAGCCGTACCGCCGTACGTGATCCCCGGCCCGAGGCACGGGTGCCAGCGCTCACTGCCGGTACCGGCGGATGGGTTCGGCCAGGTCCTCGGCGAAGACCTTGCCGTAGCGGTCGGCCGACATCGCATGGACGCGCCTGGCCAGGATCCCGGCGTCCTGCCCGTCGAGGGCCAGAACGCCGAGCGGGGTGCCGTCCAGGCGGGCGACGATCAGCCGCGCGGCGGCCTGGCCCGGCTCGACAGGTTTGGAGACCTCATTGAGCGCGTACAGGCTGCACACCAGCGCGAGCGCGGTATCCGGCCCACCGTCCTGGGTGAGAGGTTCACGGTGGTATCGATGCTGGTCCAGCGTCCGATCTGTTCAGCGGGCATGGTGGGACTCCGGTGCAGGGCGGGCGCCGGTGTACGGGGGCGGAGCACGGTGGGCAGGCCGAGGTCCAGGCGCTCGTCCATCTCCAGACGGAACGTGCCGTACGGGTTGACGTTCGACCGGAACAGCGCGGTCAGGCCGCGCCGGTCGTCATCGGTGAGCCTCGTTGCCCACTTGGGCTCGGCCAGTACCTGCTGGAGCGGCAGCGTGTTGACGTGCACCAGAGCGGACTGGAGCAGGTGCAGCGCGAGCATCGACGTCTCGGCGTGCTCCTTGTCCGGTCCGGTCAGGGCGCCGTCCTTGCCGTAGTGCAGCACGGTGTTCGCGCTGTTCCAGTTCTCCACGGCCTGCAAGCCACCGTGGATCTCCCGGCGCAGGCCGGGAGAGGCCAGGTAGTCACAGGCGAAGACCGTGCGCACGGCGCGGCCCAGTTCTTGGAAGGCGGCGTAGGTGGGGTGCTTGGGCCCGCCGCGGGTGAAGCGACGCAGCACCTGCTCGGCTTCGGCCGTCCCCAGCCGCAGCGCGGTGGCGTACTTGACCATCTGGTCGTACTGCTGGGCGATCAGGTCCCACTTGACGGGCCGGGTCAGCGAGGCGCCGAGGGCCGGCCAGCCGGGCGGGGTCGTCGGGGCGGTACAGGTCGACGGTGATGAAGTGCCGGCGCACGTGCCACAGCGCCGCCTCACTCTCCCCGTGCTCGCCGGTCGCCACGATGGTCCGGATGCCCCATGTTGGTGCCCAGCGCGAACAGCGCCAGCAGCAGGCGCCGCTGGAGCGTGGCGCGGTCGATGCGCTCTTACGCGGCGACACAGGAGAACTCGCCAGTGAAGCCGGTCAGGAAGTCGGCGTTCTTCAGCACGTCCAGCAGGTCGAGCACGCCCCGCCGCCGTACGACCTCGTCCTTCAACGACTGAAGGCCGGTGGGCTCGTCCAGCGGCTCCAGCTTCGGCACGGTGATCCACGGCTCGCCCTTGCGGGTGGTGACCTTCACCCCGCCCCCCCCGAGCCGTCCGCGAGCGCCGCCGACAGCCGGTCCAGACCGTCCGTCATCCGACGCCTCAGCCCAGTGACGAACTCCCCTGGGTCCTCGGGCTGGCGGATCGCGGCCTAGTGCACACTGCGGGCCGACTCGAAATCGCCGGGCAGGTCGTCCTCCGGATCGCCCCACCGCCTGGCGCCCTCGACGTAAATCTCCCGGCGCCGGATCGCGTCCCGCAGCGCGACCAGGGCACACAGCTCGTAGGGGATGCGCTCGATCCTGCCCTTGTCGTCGACGACCGCCTCGCGCCAGTCCTTGCGCACGACGCCGTCCATCGGCACCACCTCGCGGCACGTTCACCACCCTGCACAACTACCGGACACGGCCCAGCGCCACCCGCTGAACGAGCCGACCGCACACTGACCCGCAGATCACGGGCGATCACCGCGTTGTCGTCACCGACTTGGAACCGCTCGGCTGCCTCCAGTCGTAACTTCTCGCGGAAGGCACGCCGTTCATCAGTCAACCGACCACCTTGCGCGTACCTCACACATCCGGCATACCGCAGGGACCGCGACCCGTCAGCCCAGACGACCCCACCCTTTGAAACTCAGTATCCGTAGGCACCCAGTTCTACTACTCCAGCAGGATTTCGGTGTATTGGGTGGCGGGAGTGTAGCGAGCGGTCTCACGGGGCCGGCACTGCCCTTTCCGTTGAGACCAGGGGCATCGCTCTGCGCTGAACGAGACCCAGTTTCTCAGCGGCGCTTGTGTGGTGTCTTGTCCTGCTCATCGTTTGACGCGGCTGCGGATCGCGAGTGCGGCGCCGGGGAGAGGAGGGCAGGTTCGGTGAAGCGGGAAGTGATCTCGGTGTAGCGGCCGGTGGTGGTCAGGTCTGCGCCGGTACGCCACGTCCCCCGGCAAGCTCCGGCCGCCGGCTGGGCAGCGTTGTGCATCTACGCGACGATGAGATGACTGTGCGTTGTCTTGAGGGGGCCTTATGTCCATGTGGGAGATTGACGTTTTCTCAGCCTCATTCATTTCCAGGTGTTGTTGAGTGCGAGGGTGGCCTTGGCGATGGCGCCGATGCGGCTGGGGCTGAGCGTGATGTGCTGCAGGGTGCGCCAGCGTTGTTTGGGTTCGGCGGCGGCGCGTTCGCCCCGGGGCGCGGATGCCGCGCAGCAGGCGGTTGTGAGCACGGGTGTCGGTGGCCAGCGGGGAGGCGATGTCCGGGTGCGGTCGAAACGGGGTGTGCACGCCGATGCCGGCGCCGGTGGAGCCGGCGTCGGCCAGGGTCGGCAGCCCGTCGCGGGCCGCGGGGTAGAGGGCTGGCAGGGCGTGTATGCGGGCGGCGCGCAGGTCGTGGACCGAGCCGGGCTCGACGTCGGAGATCCACAGCGGGGTGCCGTCGGGGGCGGCGAGGAACTGGACGTTGCCGGCGAAGTGTTTCGCTTTGCCGGAGTACCACAGGTCGTTGCCGTTCTCGGTGGTGCCGGCGGTCCGGTCACAGGAGATCAGGGTGCCGTCCAGGATCACGTGGCTCATCCCCTGTGCGCGGCAGCGCCCCAGCACCTGGTGCAGGTCGGGGGCGTGTTCGGCCAGGACGTTGATGGCCTCGTGGAGGTAGCGGTAGCCGGTGGCCTGCGAGACACCGGCGTCGCGGGCCAGGCAGTGCACGCAGCCGGCCTCGCGGAACCAGCGCAGCACGAACACGGCCTGGCGGAACGGGCCCAGCACCCGCGATCTCCTTGGTGTGCCGATCTGGCGGCGGTGGGCGGCCAGTAAGCGCGCGGTGTGCTCCACCACGTGGCGCGGGACATCGAGCATGGCAGCATAGGGGACCAACGTGAAGCCTCTGGCGACGTGGACGATCTTGTGGTGAGAACCGTCCTACCAGGGGCTTCACGTCCATCCGCACCCGGGGCACCACTGTCCGGCCCACCCCGCAGCCCTCAGCCGAACCCGCCCCAGAAAGCACCATCGCTGAGAAAACGTCACTGAAAGGCCGCGCGACCACCCACTGGTCGGCGTCAGCCGTCGGCGGGTATGTGTCGCCGGGCGTGCGCGGCCAGCGCGGTGAGAACAGCGAGCAGCAGGGCGAGGCCGAGAGTTCCCGCGTTGAGGCCGAGGCCGTGGATGAAGACATAGGAGAGCATGCCCGCGGCGACGCAGTAGTAGATCATCGGCAGGACCGTCTTGCGGATGAGGTGGCCCTCTTTGCCGATGAGCCCCACGGTGGCGCACGCGGCGACGACATTGTGGACCGTGACCATGTTCCCTGCCGCGCCGCCGACCGCTTGCGTGGCCACAACCACCGTCGGATTGACGTCGATCTGCTCTGCCGTCGAGAACTGGAAGAGCGAGAACATCAGATTGCTCACCGTGTTGCTGCCCGCCACGAATGCGCCGAGCGCGCCGACCCAGGGCGCGAACATCGGCCAGGCCGATCCGGCGAGGTCCGCCGCTCCGGTGGCGAGGGTCAGGGGCATGCTGTCCAGCCCCGTAGCGTTGAAGTCGGGGCCGGAGTTGATGAACACCCGGACGAGAGGGACGGCGAACAGGAGCGCCACTCCCGCGGCGACGATCTGGCGACCCGCCACTCGCCACGATTCAGCGATCTCCCGGCGTTTCATGCGGAACACCACGTAGGTGAACCCGATGGTCGCCAGGAACATGAACCCGGGTAGGAAGAGCGGCTCCACAGCCTGGGCGACCCCCGTACCGAGGATGCTGTTCCACTCGATCGACATCCCCGACAGCCAGTCCTTGAGCGGCAATTGGGGAAGCCGGGAGAGCACGAGCAGCGAGGCCACCACCAGGTAGGGCAGCCATGCCTTGGCAACGGACATGTCCGTTGCAGTGGCCTCGCGCATGTCGGGCTGCACGGTGCCCGTCCACTCGGGCAGCCAGCGCTCCCGCGGAGGGAAGTCCCAGGGCTGCGCGGGTTGCAGGAAGCCGCGCCGGGTCGCGACCATGACGATGAACAGGCCGACGAGCCCGCCGAGAAGCGAGGGAAACTCCGGGCCGAACAGCACCGCGACCGCCACATAGGGAACGGTCATGGCGAGCGCGGCGAACAGCGCGAACGGCGCAATCGCCAGGCCCTCCCCGAAGCTGCGGCGGGTACCGAAGTAGCGGGTCAGCAGGCAGACGACGAACAGCGGCACAAGAGTGCCGATGATGGCGTGCAGTAGCGCGACCTGGACGGCGACCTCCGGCACGTAATCGGCCAGGACGGTACCCTCACGCGCCAGGTGGGCCTCGACGGCCGGGGAGCCGCTCAGCCCGTCGTTGACACCGACGAGCATCGGCGTGCCCACGGCCCCGAAGCTCACCGGCGTGCTCTGGATAATCAGCCCCACCATCACGGCGGCCATCGCCGGGAAACCCAGGGCCAGCAGCAACGGGGCCACCACCGCGGCGGGGGTGCCGAACCCGGAAGCGCCCTCGATGAAACTGCCGAACAGCCAACCCACGATGATCGCCTGCACCCGGCGGTCGGGGCTGATCCGGGTGAACGCGGAACGGATCGTCCGCAGGGCCCCGCTGGCGTCGAGCGTCGCCAGGAGCAACAGGGCACCGAAGACGATGTACAGCAGGGTGAGGGCGATGATCAGCCCCTGGATCGAGGAGGCGGCCACCTCGGTGGCCCCGACCTCCCAGGCCACCATGGCGATCCCGACGACGAGGGCGTAGCCGGCGGGCATGGCATAGGTGGCGGGCCAGCGCAGCCCGACGAGGAGTACTCCCACGAGCAGGATCGGGGCCAGGGCCAGCAGGCTCAGAACGGCGAGGTTGTCGGTCAGCATGGGGTGCGCCTTCCGGCGCCGCCGGTGGCGATCCAGGTGTCGGTCATCCACCAGGCGGAATTGTGGGGCGGGGGACTGTTCTCCATGGCTACCTCCCTCGCGGGGCGACAGCCGCTCGACCGGTTCCCGGCTTCACGTCCCAGATCGGCCCCGCGGCTCGTGGGTGACCTTGGTCAGACCAAGCATCGGTGGGACCGTAGGATTGCCCTCATCAGGTGTCAATAGGGCGGGTGACGGCCGCCTTTGGTCCCATCCGAGGGAGGTGGAGACAGTGCCCGAGGCCACCGGCTGGCAGCCACTGATCCGTTCACGCGCGTGGGAGCAGGTCGTCGACCGCGTGGAGGAGAAGATCCTCTCCGGCGAGCTGCGCATCGGCGACCGGCTCCCGCCCGAGCGGGACCTCGCCTCAATGCTCGGAGTGAGCAGGGCGGCCGTGCGCGAGGCGCTCCGCGTCCTGGAAGCGCACGGTGTCCTGCACCGGCCTCAGGTCGGCACCGGTCGCGACTCCGGCAGCGTGATCGCCGGCACTCCGACGACCGGCCTCTCCAGGCTGCTCCGCGTCCATGTCGCGTTGTCGAACTTCGATCTGGACGAGATCACAGAGGCCCGCGTCGCGCTGGAGCGGGCGAGCGCCTCCCTGGCCGCCTCGCAGGCAACGGAGAACGATCTCGCCCGCATGCGCGAACTCCTCGACCGCATGGATGACGAGACCCTGCCGCGGGACCGGTTCAACGACCTGGACACCGACTTTCACATGGCGCTGGCCGAGGCGGCGGACAACCGGCTCCTGACTGCCCTCACCACCGCGATCCGCGGGGCGATCCGGCACACTCTCCTCCACGCTTTCGAGCAGTTGGCCGATGCGGACGCCGTGCTGAACGCGCTGCGCCGCCAGCACCGCTCGCTCTACGAGGCCGTCGCACAAGGTGACGCCGACCGGGCCGCCGACGAAGTCGACTGGCACATCCGCGGCTTCCACCGCATCGCATCCCACACCCTCAACCGGTCCATGCCCCACACCCCGCCCTC
>NZ_JACBXC010000490.1 GCF_013870535.1 Streptomyces phytophilus
GTACGGTGTTGGCGGCGAAGCTCAGCAGTTCGTCGGCGCGGAGGTCGTTGCGGGTCAGCCAGAGGGCGCGGCCCGGGCGGGTGTCGGCGACGCGGGCGGCGACGGCGTAGAGGCCGGGGTCGGTGACGCCGGTGAGCTGGGCGCTGACGGGTATCGCGGCGAGGAACGGGCCGAGGCGGTTGAAGGCGCCGCCGACCTGCTTCATCCCGTACGGCAGGATCGCGCGCGCCAGCCGGGTCAGCTCGACGGGGTGGACGAAGCCGCCGGCGAAGGCGATGCCGTGCGCGGCGAGCGTGTCCTCGCACTCGGCGTAGCTCGCGGCGGTGGTGATGCCGAGGCGCTCCAGGGTGTCGAGGGAGCCGGAGCGGCCGGTGCAGCTGTGCGAGCCGGTCTTGACGACGCGGACGCCGGTGGCCGCGGCGAGGAGGGCGGCGGCGGTGGTGATGTCGAACGTGGCCGGGCCGCCGCCGGTGCCCACGAGGTTGACGGTGCCGGGCCAGGCCGCGGGGAGTCGGTCGCGCCGGGCGTCGAGCGAGTCGAGCAGGGCGACGACGGTGTCCGCGCCGGGCAGCCGGGTGCTGAGGGAGGCCACGACGGCGAGGGCCTCGCCGGGGAGGAGGGCCTTGTCCTCGGCCCGCTCCCACAGGTCGTGCCAGCTCCCCTCGTCCACCTGGCGGCGGGCGACGAGCGCGGGCAGGATGCCGGCGGGCACGGTCAGCCGACCTTCGCCGTCGGGACGGCGGAGGCCACGAAGGGGTCGATCGACGCCGCGGTGCGGAAGCTGTCCGGCAGGACGTCCATGGCGTCGATGGCGAGCGCGTACTCGCTCTCCAGCCGGCTCACCAGGGTGAGCAGCGCGAGGCTGTCGATCACGCCGTTGTGGAGCAGGTCGTAGTCGTCGGCCGGCTCGGCGGGCCGGACGCCCAGCTGGTACTCCTCGACGAGATGGTGCTTGATGGCGTCGATGCGGGACATTCTTCTTCCTTCCTCGTACGGGTTCCGCTCAGAGGCTGTTCGCCACGGTGCGGCGGTCGATCTTCCCGGTGGCGGTGCGCGGCAGCGGCGCGTCGACGAACTCGATGCCGCTGGGGATGCCGGCCCGCGGCAGCTCCGCGGCGACGTGCTCACGCAGCCGCAGGCTGTTGAGCAGGGACCCGGCGGCGCGGTGGACGACGGCGTGCAGCCGCTTGCCGGTCCGCTCGTCGGGCAGGGCGAGGACCACGGCGTCCGCCACCTCGGGGTGGGAGCGCAGCGCGCCTTCGACGGCGGCGGTGTTGATGCGGATGCCGCGGACCTTGACCATGAAGTCGCTGCGGCCGTCGAGGGTGAGCACGCCGTCGGGGTGGCGGGTCACGACATCGCCGGTGCGGTAGTACGGGCCGGGCGTCACCCCGTCGGGATGGCCGACGAAGGCCGCGGCGTGCTGTGCCGGGTCGAGGTAGCCGCTGGTCTGGAAGGGCGAGGTGACGATCAGCTCGCCGCGCCCCGGCCCCGCGACGACGGTGCCGTCCTCGGCGACGATGTCCGAGGAGACGCCTTCGACGGGGCGGCCGATCGGCACGGCGCCGTAGCGGCCGGGATCGCCGGCGGGGTCGATCTCGTGGACGAAGGTGTCGTTCGTCTCCGTACAGCCGTAGACGTTGCGCATGCGCGCCCCGGGGAAGAGGCGGGGCAGCGCGGCGAGGCCGGCGGGGGACAGCGAGTCGCCGGTGGCGAGGACCTCCGCGACGGACGCGAACTCGTCGCCGCGGGCCTGCTTTTCGGCTGCCGCCAGGAGCTGGAAGAGCATCGGCACGCCCTGGACGACGTGCACGGGGCACTGCTGCAGGAGCGCGAGCAGGTGGCTGGGGTGGGCGGCGCGCTCCTGCTCCACCAGGGCGACCTGGCCGCCGTGGGAGAGGGTGGTCCAGACGTCGAGGAGGCTGAGGTCGAAGTTGAGCGGCGCGTAGCTCAGTACCGACGTACCGACGCGGATGCCGAACGTCGCCGCCGACCACTCCGCGAAAGCGCCGACCGCCGCGGCGGGAAGGGGCACCGCCTTGGGGAAGCCGGTGGACCCGGAGGTCGTGAGGATCAGCGCGGTCCCGTCGGGCACCCGGGCCGCGGCGGGCCGTGCGGCGACGGCCGCCTCTGCCGTGCCGGTGGTGAGGGTGCGCGGGTCGGGGAGTACGAGGGCGCCGGTGTCGGCGAGGAGCCTGCGCAGCGCCTTGTCCCCCACGTCGGCCGACGGCACGAGCACCGGCCTCGCGGTGCGCATGCAGGCGAGCAGGACGGCGATGGTCTCCGGCGACTTCGCGGCGACGGCGGCGACGGGGATTCCCTCCGGAACGCGGAGCGCGGCGATGCTCTTCTCCGCGGCGCGGGACATCGCCAGCAGGTCCCGGTACGACACCGCGCGGCCCTGCCAGAACAGGGCGGGGTTCTCCGGGTGCCGACGCGCGACCGTCGCTATTCGTTCCGCCAGCGGGAGAGCCATGCGGGAATCCTCCACATTCCTGTTCGACGTGCATTCCGCCCCGCACCAGGATGGGAACAGATCGCGCGCCGCCGCATCCCGAACGACGCTGCCCGGTCCGCAGACGGCCGGGTGCAGCCGGCCTCCGGCCGCCCGGCCGGGCCTGTCGCCACCGCGTTCTCCGGAGATCGGCCTGCGGCGGACAGGGGTCAGGGGAATTCGCGGGCACGCGCGGCGGTGCGCTGAACGGGTTAGGGAGACCTCTGCTCCGGGCGCGTGAATGCCGGCGGCGCCGCATTTCCGTAGCACCCGCCACCGAGTTGGGCCAACGCTGGTCGCCCGCGGCATTCCCCGGCCGCTGACGACATGTGACCGGCGGGCAGCCGGTCTCTCTCGGTCAGTCCCGGTCGGGGTACGGCCAGGGGTTCGTCTCGCACCGCGCGCCGTCCGTGGTGAGGGAGAGCGTCTGCTGCATCATGACGGGCGCGCGCGCCCCGTCCCGTACGCAGTGGGCGTGCAGGTGCCCGAGCCGGTGGCCCACCTCGTGGTTGATGAGCATCTGGCGGTACCCGAGGATGTCGTCGCCGTAGGTGGTGGAGCCCTGGGCCCACCGGAAGGCGTTGATGAGGACGCGCTCGGTCAGGCCGGAGTCGCAGGAGACGTTGTCGACGGTGGTGTCGAAGCCCGACATGGCGCACCACTCCCCCGTGGTCCCGGGGCTGGCGAGGGTGACGGCGAAGTCGGCGGGCCCGGTCGAGACGCGCTCGAAGGTGCGCCGGCCGGGCTCGCCCCAGCTCCGCGGGTCGTTGAGGGTCTCCTGTACGGCGCGGGCGAAGAGCCGGCCGTCGAGCGGTACGTCGTCCTCGATGTCGACGCGGTAGCGCACCACCCGGCCCTCGCCCGGGGCCGGATCGCGGCCGGGCACGGTCTCGAACGTGCCGGCCCCCTCCAGTTCGGCGGGGATCGGGTACGTCTCGCCCATGCGCCGCCGGTACATCAGGTCCCCGAGCGCGGGCATGTCCACCGAGCCGCCGACGGCGAAGCCGGAGCTGTGCGGCAGCCCGGAGGCAGGCGCGCGGTACGGCACGTGGAAGCCCGACGCGTGCTGCTGCACCTGGAGCGGCGGGGGCTTGGCGTCGTCGGCGGCGCCCTGCGGCGCGTGGGTGCGCAGGGCATCGGGCAGGAGGCTCTGCGGGAGCGCGAGGAGCCAGACCGCCACCCCGGCGGCGCCGAGGAGCGCGAGCGCCACGGCGCCCGCCGCGATCCGTACCGGCGTGCGCGTACGACCGGCCACCGCTGACCACTCCCCCGCTACGCGAACGGCACCGACAGGCACGCCAGCCGCGCGCCCGCCATGCCGGCCTCGCCCGGGTGCGTCATCGTCGCGTGCTCGTGCACCACGACGGACCGGGCTCCGCCGGGGCGGAACCGCCAGTCCTGGCGCGCCGTGGAGTGGGCGTTGCCCCGGCGGTCCGTGGTGAAGTCGAGCCACACCTCGTTCTCGGCGTTGGCGTACGCGGGGTCGACGGACGGCTGCACGGGGTCCGGCTCGTTCTGGTAGTGCGGCCCGGCGTCGTCCGGGGCAGTGCCGCACGGCCGGGTGTGCACGTGTGCGCCGTACGTACGGCCGGGCAGCAGGCCCGTCAGGCTGAGCCGGAGGTGCGTCCTGCCGTCCCGGGCCACCTCCACCACGGTGATGCCGGTGCCCGCGGGCACCAGCGCCGGGTCGTACGTCAGCCCGTCGCCCGGCTCGGCGTTG
>NZ_JACBXC010000491.1 GCF_013870535.1 Streptomyces phytophilus
GGAACGGCAGCACCAGCGTCGAGTTCTTCTCCGCCGCCACCGCCCCCACCGTCTGCAGCAGCCGCAGCTGGAGCGCCGACGGGTGGTCGGACATCTGCTCCGCCGCCTGCGCCAGCTTCCGGGACGCCTGCAGCTCCGCGTCGGCGTTGATGACCCGCGCGCGCCGGTCGCGCGCCGCCTCCGCCTGCCGGGCCATGGAGCGCTTCATCGTCTCGGGCAGCGATACGTCCTTGATCTCGACCCGGTCGATGGTCACGCCCCACTCCACGGCCGGGCTGTCGATCATCAGCTCCAGGCCCTGGTTGAGCTTCTCGCGGTTGGAGAGCAGGTCGTCCAGCTCGCTCTTGCCGATGATGGACCGCAGCGAGGTCTGCGCCATCTGGGAGACGGCGAAGCGGTAGTCCTCGACCTGCACGACGGCATCGGCCGGGGCGACGACCTTGAAGTAGACGACCGCGTCGACGCGGACCGTCACGTTGTCGCGGGTGATGCCCTCCTGGGCGGGGATGGGCAGGGTCACGATCTGCATGTTGACCTTGCGCATCCGGTCGACGAACGGAACGATCATCGCGAAGCCGGGGCCGCGGATCCCGGGCCTGAGCCGGCCGAGCCGGAAGATCAGCCCCCGCTCGTACTGCTTGACCACCCGGGCCCCCGCCATCAGGGTGATGGCCCCGAGACAGGCGAGCGTCACCACCACTGCGATCAGTGCCTCGACCATCACGGCTCCCTGCGTCGCGTGCGATCGGCCGTTCCGTTCCGTTTCCACGGTAGCTCCGCCGCCGCGCCCGGGACAGTTTTCGGAGGCTGCCTCCGGGAGCCGGGCGGTGGGGGTCCGGGGAGGCCGCGGCCCGGGTGCGTACGGCGGGCCCGGAAACCGCACCGCCCCCGCACGGTGGGGGTCCGGGCGGGGGCGGCGGCCGGGGCGCTCAGGCCCCGCGCGTCGGGGTCAGTAGACGCTCACGCCGTAGGCGTTCAGCGCCTCCACGACCGGCTGGAAGAACGTCGTGCCGCCGCTGGAGCAGTTGCCGCTGCCGCCGGAGGTCAGGCCGAGGGCCGTCGTGCCGGAGAACAGCGCGCCACCGGAGTCGCCGGGCTCGGCGCACACGTTGGTGCGGATCATGCCGTAGACGACGTCGCCGCCGCCGTAGTTCACGGTCTGGTTCAGCGCCGTGACGCTGCCGCCGTGGAGGCCGGTGGTGGAGCCGCTGCGCTGCACGGACTGCCCCACGGTCGCGTTGGCGGCGCGGGTGATGTCCTGGCTGCTGCCGTTGTACAGGTTCACGGTGCCCGGGTGGGTCTGCGAGGTGTTGCTGTAGCGGACCAGCCCGTAGTCGTTCGTCGGGAAGCTCGACCCGGCGGTCGGGCCGATGGTGGTGGTGCGGCCGGAGTTGCTCCACCAGGTGCCCGCGCCGTCGGTGCAGTGGCCGGCGGTGACGAAGTAGTACGTGTCGCCGCTGCGGACGTTGAAGCCCAGCGAGCACCGCCAGCCGGAGGCGTAGATCGCCTGGCCGCCGTTGATGTAGCTCTGGAGCTTGCCCTGCATGCGCTCGATCCGCAGCGCGTCGGCGTCGGCGCCCGCGGTCCGCTTGATGCGGGCCACCTCGGCGTTGGTCACGGTCTCGTCGATGCTGACGACGAGGGTGCCGGTCTTCGTGTCGACGCCCCATGCCGTGCCGCCGACGTCGGCGGCGAGCACCGCGTCGTCGGCTCTCGCCAGGGTGGCGGCGCTGAAGCCCTCGGGCTGCTGGGCGGCGCCCGACGCGGGTACCGCGAGCGCGGCGCCGGCCAGGGCGGCGGTCAGCGCGGCCACCAGCCGCAGTCGCTTCTTGGTGCCGCTCAGTGGGGGTGTGCGCTTGATCCTCACTCAGTCCTCCGAGTGTGCTCGGGGACCCGCCGGCGGGCAGGTCCGTGAGGCGCAGCCACGGGGCGGAGAAAACACGGAAGGGCTCGCCCGGCCGGCTTCCTTGCGCCCGGCCGTGGGGGTGCGGCCCCTTATTTTCGTCGTGCCCCTGACAAGCGCTGCTGAGAGTATTCAGACGATGACAGGTGTGCACAAGTAGGCACTGGCACATGTTGGCGCAAACGCGCCCCCCTCCCGGCCCGACCGGCCAGGCCCGGCGGCCGACCACTCGAACAGCGCGCGAACCACCCGAGCGGAGGCCGAAACACCCGTCCGGCCCCGCGGAAATCTCCTGTCACCCCGTCAGACCCCCTGCACCGGGGGAACTCTGACGAACCGACAGCCGTTTCTGTGCCAGTACTGTCACGAACCCGGCTCGTGCCCTCTATCTGATTGGCACATCATCCGCATCATGGATGACCATAGGTGAGCGGACAGACCTCCCCGGACTCCGGGGACAGCCCACGCCGCGGGAGAGAGAGGAGGCGTCATGGGATCGGTACGCAGGGCTAGTGCCTGGCTCGGCCTCGTCGACGACAACGAAGACGAGCGCTACTACGACGGGTACGAAGACGACAGCGCGGACACCCCCCAGGGAGACGCCGCCTGGACGACGGACCCGCGCGTGCGCGTGGCGTCCCAGGTCGCCCAGGAGAAAGGGCGCCGTATCGCCACCGTGTCGCCGGACGGGTTCCGGGACGCGCGCGGAATCGGCGAACTCTTCCGCGAGGGCGTCCCCGTCATTGTGAACCTCACGATGCTGGAGGCCGCCGACGCCAAGCGCGTCGTCGACTTCGCGGCGGGCCTGACCTTCGGGCTGCGCGGCTCCATCGAGCGCGTGGCGACGCGGGTCTTCCTGCTGACGCCCGCGGAGTACGCGATCGTGCCGGGTGAGGCGCCCCGCTCCACGCAGGGCGGGTTCTTCAACCAGAGCTGACGCGACGACGGCCGCACGACGGCAGCGACCGGGGCTGGGCCGTACGGCTCAGCCCCGGAACGCGTCCAGCCCCGTCAGCGCCTTGCCCAGCACGAGCTGGTGCATCTCCACCGTGCCCTCGTACGTCAGCACCGACTCCAGGTTCGTGGCGTGCCGCATCACCGGGTACTCCAGCGAGATGCCGTTCGCCCCCAGGATCGTGCGGGCGGTCCGGCAGATCTCGATCGCCTCGCGGACGTTGTTGAGCTTGCCGAAGCTCACCTGCTCGGGGCGGAGCGTGCCGGCGTCCATCCGCGTACCCAGGTGGTGCGCGAGCAGCACGCCCTTGTGCAGTTCGACGGCCATGTCGGCGAGCTTGGCCTGGGTGAGCTGGAAGCCGCCGATGGGCTTGCCGAACTGCTCGCGGGTACGGGCGTACTCCAGCGCCGCGTCGAAGGACGACCGGGCGGCGCCCATGGCGCCCCAGACGATCCCGTAGCGGGCGTGCGTCAGGCAGCTCAGCGGGCCGCGCAGCCCGGTGGCCTCCGGCAGCACCGCGTCGGCGGGCAGCCGCACCTCGTCGAGGACCAGCTCGGCGGTGACCGAGGCGCGCAGCGACCACTTGTGCCTGATCTCGGGCGCGGCGAAGCCGGGCGCGTCGGCCGGGACGACGAAGCCGCGGATGCCCTCGTCGGTACGGGCCCACACGACGGCGACGCCGGCCACCGTGCCGTTGGTGATCCACATCTTGCGGCCGGTCAGCACCCAGTCCGAGCCGTCCCGCTTCGCGTACGTGCGCATCCCGGCCGGGTCCGAGCCGTGGTCCGGCTCGGTCAGGCCGAAGCAGCCGATGACCTCGCCGGCGGCCATCCGCGGCAGCCACTGCTGCTTCTGCTCCTCGGAGCCGAACCGCCAGATGGCGTACATCGCGAGCGAGCCCTGCACGGAGACCAGCGAGCGGATGCCGGAGTCGGCGGCCTCCAGCTCCAGGCACGCCAGCCCGTACTGCACGGCGGACGCGCCTGCGCAGCCGTAGCCCGTCAGCGACATGCCCAGGGCGCCCATCGCGCCCAGCTCGCGGGCCAGTTCGCGGATGCCGGGCAGCTCGCCGCTCTCGTACCACTCGGCGATGTGCGGCATGACGCGGTCGGCGGCCCAGCCGCGCACGGTGTCGCGGACCGCGATGTCCTCGGGGCCGAGGAGGTCGTCAACTCCCAGCGGATCGGCGGGGTTGAACGGCGGCGTAGTGCTTGGCATGGCTGTCGTCCTCCGGCGGTCCCTCGGGGTCACGGGCCGACGCTACTTGCGCGTATTCGGCGTCGTCCAGCCTCCCGGCACGCGGCGTGACGTCCCGCACACGCCGTACGCGCCCGGGCCCCGGACTCCGCGCCC
>NZ_JACBXC010000492.1 GCF_013870535.1 Streptomyces phytophilus
GCCGCCGGAGCACATCCCCGCGCCGCCGTCCGGGGACGCGGCACAGGCGGCGGACGAGTTGCGGACCCGGGCGGCGGCGCACGGCGACGAGCACACGATCAAGTTCGTCGACACCGCGCTCGACGTCGGGGACGACACCGCGCGGGTCGCCGCGCTGCAGTCCGTCGCGCTCCTCGACCCGGTGTTCTGACGTACGGGCCCGCGGGCGCCCCCGTAGGCGCCGACGCGCATGCGCCCGAGCGCGGGTATGGTTGAAGTCTAAACTTCCAGAGGATTCGGGACTCGCCATGCCGACCATGCCCGCGCTCTACCTCTCCCACGGCGCCCCGCCGCTGGCCGACGATCCCGTCTGGCCCGCCGAGCTGGCCGCCTGGGCCGCCGACCTGCCCCGCCCGCGCGCCGTCCTGGTGGTCTCGGCGCACTGGGAGGAGGCCCCGCTCGCCCTCGGCGCCACCACCGCCGTCCCGCTGGTCCACGACTTCTGGGGCTTCCCCGAGCACTACTACCGCGTCCGCTACCCCGCCCCCGGCGCCCCCGGGCTGGCCGAGTCGGTACGCAAGCTGCTGCGCACCCCCGGCGACGGCGTGCAGGACTTCCCGGACCGCGGCCTCGACCACGGCGCGTACGTGCCGCTGGTGGAGATGTACCCGGACGCCGACATCCCCGTACTCCAGGTCTCCATGCCGACCCTCGACCCGGAGCGGCTGCTCGCGCTCGGCCGCCGGCTCGCGCCGCTGCGCGAGGAGGGCGTGCTGATCGTCGGCAGCGGCTTCTTCACCCACAACCTCGCCGCGCTGCGGCACCGGGGCGACGGGCCGCCGGCGTGGTCCGCGGAGTTCGACGCCTGGGGCCGCGAGGCGCTGGCGGCGCAGGACGTGGACGGGCTGCTGGACTTCACGCACAAGTCGCCGGCCGGCCGGCTGGCCCACCCCCGTACCGAGCACTTCGCGCCGCTGTTCGTCACCCTCGGCGCCGCCGAGGACGACCTGGCCACCCAGCGCAGCGTCATCGACGGCTTCTGGATGGGGCTGGCCAAGCGCTCCCTCCAGCTCGGCTGAGGGACGGAGAGAGACAGCCCAAGTGCAAGCACAGGCGCAAGGAGGCAGGCAGGCAGGCATGGCGAAGGCCCCTTCCCGTCCCCCCGAGGAACGGAAAGGGGCCTTCGCTCAGCCCTGAACTCTCCTTTGAGTCAGTGCACGAGCGCGGTCAGTGGACCATCACCGGCGCCTGCACCTCGTCCGCCGTGCCCGCGTCCTTGCCGTCGCCGGAGACCTCGTGGCCTCCCTGGGCCCGGGCGTTGACGAGGACGTACGCGATGGCGGCCGAGACCACCAGGATGCCGACGGCCCACCAGATCGCCGTCGAGTAGCCGTGCACGGCCGCGGAGTTCTCGAAGCCCTGGCGGCCCAGGCTGCGGGCCTCGGAGCCGTGCGAGGAGATCCAGCCGGTCGTGGCGCTGGCGGCGATCGTGTTCAGCAGCGCGGTGCCGATGGCGCCGCCGACCTGCTGCGAGGTGTTGACCATCGCCGAGGCGACGCCGGAGTCGCGCGGCTCCACCCCGAAGGTGGCCAGGGACATGGCCGGCATGAACGCCGTGCCGAGACCCAGGCCCAGCAGGATGAGGCCGGGCAGGACGATCGCGGCGTACGAGCTGCCGGGCTCGATCTGGGCCAGCAGCAGCATGCCGAGGGCGCCGACGAGGAAGCCGGGCACCAGCAGCAGCCGCGGCTGCACGCGGGTCATCAGCCGGGCGCCGATCTGCGTCGAGCCGATGATCATGCCCACGATCATCGGAAGGAACGCCAGGCCGGTCTTGACCGGGGTGTAGCCCTTCACGATCTGCAGGTAGTAGGTGAGGAACAGGAAGACGCCGAACATCGCGATGACCGCGAGGCCGAGCGACAGGTAGACACCGCCGCGGTTGCGGTCCAGCAGGACGCGCAGCGGCAGCAGCGGGTTCTTGACCCTGGCCTCCACCGCCACGAACGCGGCCAGCAGCACCACGGACGCGACGAACATGACCAGCGTCAGGGTGTCGGTCCAGCCGTCCGACTCGGCCCGGGTGAAGCCGTAGACGAGCGCCACCAGACCGGTGGTCGCCAGCAGCACGCCCGGGATGTCGAGCGTGGAGCGGTTCCGGCTGCCCTTGGGGTCGTGGATGACGGCCATCGCGCCGAGGATGGCGACGACGGCGAACGGGATGTTCACGAAGAACGTCCAGCGCCAGTCCAGGTACTCGGTCAGCACGCCGCCGAGGATCAGCCCGACGCCGCCGCCGGCGCCGGCGATGGCGCCGTAGATGCCGAACGCCTTGGCCCGCTCCTTGCCGTCGGTGAAGAGGACGGCGAGCAGGGACAGGGCGGCGGGCGCGAGCAGCGCGCCGAAGACGCCCTGCAGGGCGCGGGCGCCGAACATCATGACCTCGCCGGTCGCCGCGCCGCCGAGCGCGGAGGCGCCGGCGAAGCCGGCGAGACCGGTGATGAAGGTGCGCTTGCGGCCCCAGAGGTCCGCGATGCGGCCGCCGAAGAGCAGCAGGCCGCCGAAGGCGAGCGCGTAGGCCGTGATGACCCACTGGCGGTTGCCGTCGGAGATGCCGAGGTCCTCCTGTGCGGAGGGCAGGGCGATGTTCACGATGGTCGCGTCGAGGACGACCATCAGCTGGGCCACAGCGATGAACGCGAGGGCTTTCCAGCGCCTCGGATCAGGCTGCAGAGCCGTTTCTGGCATGGGGGTACCCACCATTCGAGTTCAGGGTTGATCTTTGTACGAATCAGGACGAACCGGTGCTCATCACCGCACAGGGCTCGGAAGGAAGAAGAGTCTCGATGATCAGAACAGACTCATCGGCCGTGGATCACCTCATTTTCATGTGCCCTTCTGCCTGAGAGCCTCGAACGTGGCGGCGCTGCCGGACAGCGTTGACCTGGCCGGATTCATCAGCCCGTCGAGAAAAAGCTCCAGGTGCCGGTGCATGTACGTGTCGAACCCCACACTGCATTCCAGACCGGGCAGCGGCCGGGTGAGCTGGGCGAGCGCGACCATCAGGTCGCCGACGCCGACGTCCGCCCGGAGCGTGCCCTCGGCGCGGGCCCGCGCCATCAGGTCCTCCAGCGCGGTGTCGAGCCGCTCGCGCATGCCGTACACCTCCGCCGCCGTGTGGTCGAAGCCGTCGGCGAGCAGCGAGCACAGCGACCCGATCCGCTCGTCGGCGCCGCGGTGCACGAAGCACCGCAGCGCCTCGAACGCGTCGGCGTCCTCGGCGAGCGCGGCCTCCGCCAGCTCCGCGATGCGGCGCATGGATTTCAGGGTCACCTGGAGGATCAGGTCGCGGCGGTCGGCGAAGTGCCGGTAGACCGTCGCGTTGCCGACGCCGGCGCGGCGGGCGATCTCGTCGAGCGGAACCTCCGGGCCCCACTCCACGAACGCCTCCCGGGCGGCGTCGATGATCCGTTCGCGGTTGCGGGAGGCGTCGGCGCGCATACGCGGCTGCCGCTGCTCGGGGAGCGTGGCGCCCTTGCGCATGCCCATGGTTGCCTCCCTGATGGCTTCCGGGGAATCACTCCCCGCTTTCTTTCGACACCAGCTAAACGGGGAAGCACTCCCCGCTATTTCCCGGCTCTGCTGTGATCTGCGCCACGCGGGCCCGCGGGCGCCGCCCGGACGCGCTCGGGCGCCCCGGCACCGATAACTTGGGGCACGTACCGTCTTTCGCTCCAGACACGGAGGCTGACCGCCATGGCAACCACCCGCACCGCGAAGACCCACTGGGAGGGCAACCTGCTGGAGGGCAAGGGGACCGTCGCCCTCGAATCCTCCAAGATCGGCACGTACGACGTGAGCTGGCCGGCCCGCTCCGCCGAGCCCGGCGGCAAGACCAGCCCCGAGGAGCTGATCGCGGCGGCCCACTCGGCGTGCTACTCCATGGCCTTCTCGCACGGCCTGGCGGGCAAGGGCCACACGGTCGAGTCCCTCGACACCAGCGCCGACGTGACGTTCCAGCCCGGCGAGGGCATCACCGGCATCGTGCTGACCGTGCGCGCGACGGTGCCGGGGCTGTCCGAGGAGGACTTCCAGGCCGCCGCCGAGGACGCCAAGAAGAACTGCCCGGTGAGCCAGGCGCTCGCGGGCGTCAAGAACATCACGCTCGACGCCAAGCTGGTCTGAGCGCACGCCCCGCGCACCATCCGGCCCGGC
>NZ_JACBXC010000493.1 GCF_013870535.1 Streptomyces phytophilus
CGTCTTCTTCGGCCTCCAGGCCACCGCCGCGTACGTCACCATCGGCTGGCTGCCGCAGATCTACCGCGACGCCGGTGTGTCCGCCTCCACCGCCGGACTGCTGCTCGCGCTCGCCATGGGCCTGGGCGTCCCGCTGGCCTTCGTGCTGCCGCGGATCGCGGCCCGGCTGCACCACCAGGGGCCGCTGGTCGTGGTGCTCGGCGTGTGCGGCCTCGGCGGCTACGCGGGGCTGTGGCTGGCGCCCGCGGGCGGCGCCTGGGTGTGGGCGCTGCTGCTCGCCGTGTCCAACTGCGCGTTCCCGCTGGTCCTCACCCTTCTCGGGGCCCGTACCCGCAGCCACGCCGGGCTCGTCCGGCTCTCCGCCTTCGCGCAGAGCACCGGCTACCTGATCTCCATCCCGGGCCCGCTGGCCGTCGGCGCGCTGTACGGGGCCACGGACGGCTGGACCGTCCCGCTGGCGGTGCTCGCGGCCTTCATGGTCGCCCAGGTGGCGGTGGGGATCGTCGCCGGCCGCGACCGCGTGATCGAGGACGAGCTGTGACGGCGGCACGGCCCGCCGGCGACAGCGAGAACGGCGGCGGTCGCGGGGCTCAGGGCGAGGCGATCGTGGCGATGACGCCGATGACCACCGTGATGGCGAGCATCGCGCCGAGCACGTAGAGCAGCTTGCGCTGCCCGTTCCGGGGGTTCGGGTCGAGCACGGGCATACGGCCAGTCTCGCATCCCCGCGCCGCGACCCCGCGCGGGGGCGCCGGGCCGCCGGGCCCGGGGGTGGGGCTAGCCCCACCCTCCCCTAGGGGGCCAGGGTCAGGGGTAACTGGGTGGGTCACCGGATGGGGCGGGCCGCCCCGGGTCCGTAGGTTCGAAGCAGCACGAAGGACTCGGGACGTCAGGCGAACCCACGGAGGCGAAGATGTCAGCCGGTGCCCACACCCAGCCCGCACCGCCGGCGGCGCAGCGCTTGCTGCCGTGGTGGTCCGTCGCCCTGCCCGTCATGGCGTTCACCGTGCTCCTCGCCCTGCGGCTCCTCTGACGCCCCCGCCCGCGGGCTGGCCGGCAGCCCCGTCACTCCTGGCGGGAGACCCTGCGAACTGCCCGGACCCGGCGGCAGGTTTCGTGCGAAGCTGAGCTTATGAGCGCAGGAACGCCCCGCAGCATCGTTCTCCTCCGACACGCCAAGGCCGACTGGGCCCAGGACTCCGACCACGAGCGCCCGCTCGCCGAGCGCGGCCGCGCCGACGCTCCCGCCGCCGGGGACTTCCTCGCGGCCCACGACATCGACCCGGACCTGACTCTCTGCTCCAGTGCCAAACGCACCCGCGAGACCTGGAAGCTCGTCGTGGGCCAGCTGTCCCGGCGCCCTCGCACGGTGTACGAGGAGCGGCTGTACGAGGCGTCTCTGGGCGAGCTGATCCAGGTGCTGAACGAGGTCCCCGACGACGTCTCCACGCTGCTGGTCATCGGGCACAACCCCGGCATGCACGGCCTCGCCGACGCCCTGGCGGGCTCCGCCGAGGGGGACGCGCTGAGCAGGCTGAGCCGCGGGTTCCCGACGTCGGGCGTGGCCGTGGTGGAGTTCGCCGGCTCGTGGAAGTCCGTGGAGCACGGCGTGGGGCGGCTCACCGAGTTCTGGACGCCGCACCAGCAGTGAGCCCCGGGGCGGGCCCGCGCCCGCCCCGGCCCTCGGCCCTCTCCCCGCTCAGCCCGCCAGGTCCCGGCGCAGGTAGTCCGCCGTCGCCGACCCCGCCGTGCCGACAAGCTCCGCCGGCGTGCCCTCGAACAGCACCCGGCCCCCGTCCCGTCCGGCGCCGGGCCCCAGGTCGACGACCCGGTCCGCGTGCTTGACGACCTCCCGGTCGTGCTCGACCACGACCACCGTGTTGCCCCCGTCCACCAGCCGGTGCAGCAGCGCGATCAGCCCCTCCACGTCGGCCATGTGCAGCCCGGCGCTCGGCTCGTCGAACACGTACAGGCCGCCCGACAACCGCAGCCGGGTGGCGAGCTTGAGGCGCTGCCGCTCGCCGCCGGACAGGGAGGCGACGGACTGGCCGAGCGCGACGTAGCCGAGTCCCACCTCGGCGAGCGGGGCGAGCAGGCCCGCGATCTCCGCCTCCTCGGCGCCGCCCGCCGCGAGGAAGTCCGCGGCCTGCGCCGCCGTCATCTCCAGCACGTCGGCGATGGAGCGGCCGCGTACGGAGTGGGCCAGCGCCTCGGCCCCGAACCGCCGCCCGCCGCACGCCTCGCAGCGCCTGCTGACGGGGTCCATGAACGACAGGTCGGTGACGATGACGCCGCGGCCCCGGCAGGTCGCGCAGGCGCCGCGCGAGTTGAAGCTGAACAGCGCGGCCGGCGCCCCCGTCGCGCGGGCGAAGCGCCGGCGCAGCGGTTCCATCGCGCCCAGGTACGTCACGGGGGTCGAGCGGGACGAGCCGGTGATCGCCGACTGGTCGACGACGACGGGCGCGGCGCCGTCCGGGCCCGCCCCGGCCGCGTAGCGCCGTACGAACTCCGCGACCAGCGTGCTCTTGCCCGACCCCGCGACCCCCGTCACCGCCGTCAGCACCCCCAGGGGGAACGCCACCGTGACGTCGCGCAGATTGTGCGCCGTCACGTGCTCCACCCGCACGAAGCCCGCCGGGGTACGCACCCGGGCGGGCAGCGGCACCGTACGCCCCAGCCGGCTGCCCGTCGGCGTGTCCGCCGCCGCCAGCGCCGCCGGCGGCCCCGCGAACACCACCTCGCCGCCCCGCGTCCCCGCGCCGGGGCCCATGTCCACCACGTGGTCGGCGATCGCGATGACATCCCGGTCGTGCTCCACGACCAGCACGGTGTTGCCCTTGTCGCGCAGCTCCCGCAGCAGCCCGGTGAGGCTGTGCACGTCCCGCGGGTGCAGGCCGGTGCTCGGCTCGTCGAACACGTACGTCATCCCGGTCAGGCTCGACCCGAGCTGCCGGACGATCTTCAGCCGCTGCCCCTCGCCGCCCGACAGGGTCGACGTGTCCCGGTCCAGGCTCAGATAGCCGAGACCGACGCCCACCAGCCGCTCCAGCGTGCCCACCGCCGCCGCGGCGACGGGGCCGCCCACCGGGTCGTCGACCTGCTTCAGCTCCGCCAGCAGATCCTCCGCCTCCAGCGCGGCCAGCCCGGCGATGCTCCACCCCCGGATGCGCCCGGCGAGCGCCGCCTCGTTCAGCCGCGCCCCGCCGCACCGCGGGCACGGCGCCTCGGTGACCACGCGCAGCACCTCGGCCCGGGTCCGCCCGGTGAGCGCGCCGACGTCCCGCCTGAGGTAGAGCCGGCCGAAGCGCTCGACCAGGCCCTCGTAGGCGTTCTCCCCGTCCGCGCCGGTGCTCTTGACGCGGCGCGGCACCCGGAACCCCTTGCCGTGCAGGAGCAGCTCCCACTCGCTTTCGCCGTAGCGTGCCAGCGGCAGGTCGGGGTCGAAGAGGCCGGACTCGGCGTACGTCTGCCACCACACCGAGCCGACGCCGAACGGCGCGAACCGGATCGCGCCCTCGTTCAGCGACTTCGACCGGTCCAGCAGCCGGTCCAGGTCGAGGCGGACCGCCTTGCCGAGCCCGTCGCAGCCGGGGCACATCCCGCGGGGGTCGTTGAACGAGTACGCGCTCGCCTCGCCGGCGGACGGCGTGGCGCAGCGGGAGAACAGCACGCGCAGGACGGCGTAGACGTCGGTGGCGGTGCCGACGGTGGAGCGGGCGCCGCCGCCGAGGGGGCGCTGGTCGACGACCACGGCGGGGGTCAGGTTCTCCAGCCTTTCGACCCGCGGGCGCTCGTGCCGCGGCAGCCGGTTGCGTACGAACCAGCCGAAGGTCTCGCCGAGCTGCCGCTGCGACTCCACGGCGAGGGTGTCGAAGACGAGGGAGGACTTGCCGGAGCCGGACACCCCGGTGAAGACGGTGATCTTGTCGCGGGGGATGTCGAGGGAGACGTTCTTGAGGTTGTGCTCGCCGGCTCCGGCAATACGAATGAGGTGCTGAGGTGCCATGACCTCGACGCTACGGGCGAAGGAGGTCAGCCCATGTCCGCCTTCTCGGTCATGATCGAGGCATGAGCGACACCCCCGCACGGCTGCTCACGCTGCTGTCCGTGCTGCAGAGCGGGCGCGAGCACACCGGCCCGGAGCTGGCCGGGCGCCTCGGCGTCAGCGTGCGCACCGTACGCCGCGA
>NZ_JACBXC010000494.1 GCF_013870535.1 Streptomyces phytophilus
CTCAACGAGGTGTTCGCGGCCGGCGCGGACGTCCTGACCCGCGCCATGGCCAAGGCACTCCGCGCCGCGGAGAGCGTCGACGGCCCCGGGGGCGTCTTCCCGTCATACCGCGATCTCTACGGCACCGTCTGAAGCCCGTCCCGTGACCGCCGGGGCCGCCGGGGCCGCCGAGGTCGCCTGGGCTGTCGAGGTCGCCTGGGCTGTCGAGGTCGCCTGGGCTGTCGAGTGCCGTCGGGGCTGTCGAGTGCCGTCGGGGTGTTCGGCGGGGACACGGGGGTGCCGGTGCGCGGAGGGCGATGAGTTTCCCGGCGGGTCCGGGTCATCATGGCGACGGGCCGGCTTGCCTGCGCCGCTTGGGCAGTGCCTGCCGGCCGGAAACGCCCCACCGAGGATGTGAGTGACATGCGGGAAAGCGAACCGGATGCGGAGCTGGGGCCGTTCTCGTCCCCGGCCGCGCGGGCGACGCCGTGGGCGGAGGCGTTGGCGGTCCTCGGCGAGGCGGAGGTGTTCTGGCTCTCCACGGTGCGGCCCGACGGGCGGCCGCACGTGACGCCGCTGCTGGCGGCCTGGAGCCTGGGCGGCATGTGCTTCACCACGGGCGGCCAGGAGCGCAAGGCGCGCAATCTCGACCGCAATCCGCACTGCGTGCTGACGACCGGCACGAACGCCCTGACCGGGGTGGACGTCGTCATCGAGGGTGTCGCGTCCCCGGTGGGCGACCGGGCCGAGCGGGAACGGGCCGTCGCGGACTTCGAGACGAAGTACGGCGCGCACCTGACCGCCCCCGAGGGCACCTGGTACGGGTTGGGCGAGGCCGTCGTCGCGGGTGAGGTCAGGCTGTACCGGGTGGCGCCGACCACCGGGTTCGCCTTCGGCAAGCTGCCCGTGTCGAGCCAGACCCGCTACACGTGGCCGAGCCGTTGAGGACGGTGCCCTCGCTCCAGGAGAGGGTTCAGAGCATCCTCGACGAACTCGTGGACTCCGGTGCCGAGTCGGGCCTGCAGGTCGCCGTCCACCACCGCGGTGCTCTCGTCGTCGACGCCGCCGCCGGTGCCGCCGACCGCCGCACCGGGCGCGGGATGACCCCCGGGACGCCGGTCTTCAGCTTCTCCGCCGGCAAGGTCATGACGTCGCTGATCGCTCACCTGCTCGTCGGGACCGGTGCCGTCGGCTACGACACGCCGGTGGCCGATCTGTGGCCGGAGTTCGGTGTCCGCGGCAAGGCGACCGCGACGCTTCGGCATGTGCTGACGCACTCGGCCGGCGTGCCGGCGATGCCGAGCGGTATCGGCCCCGCCGACCTGGCCGACTGGCCGCGGGTCTGCACCGCGATCGCCGGTGCGGAACCGCGGTGGCGGCCCGGGACCGAAACGGGGTACCACGCGTTCACCTTCGGCTTTCTCGTCGGCGAGGTCGCCCGCCGGGCCACGGGGAAACCGATGCGGCAGCTCCTGCACGAGTGGGTCGCCGAACCCCTGGGCCTCGACGGCGACCTGTACTTCGGTGTGCCCGGACCCGACCTGCCCCGGCTGGCGCGGCTTGAGGACGCCGTGCCGCAGCCGGCCGCCCCGCCCGGTGGCGACGCCGTTCTCGCGCCCTGGGAAATGCGGCCGACGGCGGCCATGGGCAACAGCGGCGAGATCCTGCGGGCGGACATCCCGTCGGTCGGTACCTTCACCGCGCGGGGCGTCGCCGCCATGCATGCCGCGGTCCTCGACGGCCGGCTGATCGGTCCGCGCCGCCTCGGGGAGATGACGGCGCCGGCCTTCGAGGGCACCGACCGGGTCTTCGGCAACCATGCGCGGCTCGGGCTCGGCTATCCCCTCGGCCGCATCGGTACGCCGCCGGAGGAGACGCCGACCACGTTCGGCTGGGTCGGCGGCGGCGGCAGCTACGTCTGGGCCGACCCGGCGACCGGCATCTCGTTCGCCATGACCAAGACCCGTCTCACGCCCCACTTCGACACCGCGCTGCGACTCGCGGACGTGACCGCGGAGGCCCTCGCCCCACCCGCATGAACGCGGCCAAGGGGAAGCCCCCGGTGCCGGGGGGAGACGCCGGGGGCTGCTCGGGGTGCGGCGTTACGCCGCGGACTCGAAGCCCGTGTCGCGGGCGAGCTTCTTCAGTTCGACCAGCGCGTGCTTCTCGATCTGCCGGATCCGCTCGCGGGTCAGGCCGTGCTGCTTGCCGACCTCGGTGAGCGTGCGCTCGCGCCCGTCCTCGATGCCGTACCGCGCCTTGATGATCGACGCCGTGCGCGGCTCCAGCCGGCCGATGAGGTCTTCCAGCTCCTCGCGGCGCATCATCACCAGCACGGAGTCCTCCGGCGAGTCGGCGCCGGTGTCCTCCAGCAGGTCGCCGAACTGGGTCTCGCCCTCGTCGTCCACCGACATGTTGAGGCTGACCGGGTCGCGGGCCCAGTCCAGGACGTCCGTCACGCGCTCGGGCGTCGAGCCCAGCTCGGCGGCGACCTCGGCGGGCTCCGGCTCACGGCCGTGCTCGCGGTTGAACTCGCGCTGTACGCGCCGGATGCGGCCCAGCTCCTCGACGAGGTGGACGGGCAGCCGGATCGTCCGGGACTGGTCGGCGATGGAGCGGGTGATGGCCTGGCGGATCCACCACGTCGCGTACGTGGAGAACTTGAAGCCCTTCTTGTAGTCGAACTTCTCGACTGCGCGCACCAGGCCGGCGTTCCCCTCCTGGATCAGGTCGAGGAGCGGCAGCCCGCTGCGCGGGTAGCGGCGGGCGACGGCGACGACCAAGCGGAGGTTCGAGCGGATGAACAGGTCCTTGGCGCGGTCGCCTTGGGCCACGATCCCTTCGAGTTCCTCCCGGTTCGCCGACGCGCTCGGCGCGTCCACCGCCTCGGGCTTCGCCTCGCCGGCGAGCAGCTTCTCGGCGTAGACGCCGGCCTCGATGTCCAGGGAGAGCTCGACTTCCTTCGCGGCGTCGAGCAGCGGCGTCCGCGCGATCTCGTCGAGGTACATCCCGACGAGGTCGCGGTCGGCGATCTCGCCGCTCGTGGCGCGAGCGCCGCGAGCGCTGCTTGCCCCACCGGCCGGGGTCTGGGCCTGGCGGCGGGCGACGGCACGGGTTGCCATGCGTTCTCCCTTGCGAGTGAGTTCGTCAACCGGTGGTCCGACACCTACCGGGTGTCCCTTTCACCCTGTCCAACGAAGAGAATCAGGACAGAATTCCCTTCGAGTGCGCCGATTTTCGTGATCTTGCAGTACCCTGCACCGCCACAAGGCAGGCTCAGGTGGCCGTACGGAGCGCCGTACGGGCCGGAGACAGCCTGGTCAGGTCGGGCGGGCGGCGGGTGCCGACGCCGTCGGCCGGTGCCGGCCGCCGCGGATCCGCGAGATGCCCGTCACCTTCGGCATCGTGACCTTCCCCCCTGGGCGGCGCAGTCCGGTGCCGCCCTCCCTTGGTGAAGACGGCGCGCGGGGCCTTCTGGTTGCTCCCGCGGCCGGAAGGAGGCGGTGTGCCTGGGCCCGCAGACCTACGGGGACCTAGGGCCCGCGGCCGTTACGGGCCGGGCGGGGGCCGCCGTAGGTTCGCTTGCATGGACATGAGCCGCGAGGAAGCGCGTACGGAGACGGGCCCGGGCCGCACCCGGGACGACAGCGGGGTGCTCGACGAGGCCCTGGAGAGACTGCACGCCTCGGGACCCGAGCGGGAGGGCTGGCTGTCCAACCACGGGCCGATGGCCGTCGAGGCCCTGGTCTACGGCGACCGGGCGGCGACCGTGCACCGCTGGCTGGACCACTACCGCGACAAGCTGGAGGACATGCCGCCGCAGGCCCGGCCGATCGACCCCGCCGCCTGGCGCGAGGCGCTCGGCGACCCGTCGCGGCTCGGCGACTGGCCGGCGTACTTCGCGCGGGAGCTGTCGGACCGCCCGTGGCGCGAGGTGCTGGCCGAGTGGTGGCCGCGGCTGCTGCCCGGGCTGGCCGGCGCCGCCACGCACACGGTGATCCGCGCGGGACATGCCGTACGGACCCTCCAGGACACCGAGGCCGCCGGCCGGACCGTCACCGAACCCCGCGTCGCGGAGCTGGCGCACGCGCTGGGCTACTGGGCCGCCCGCTACGCCCGCCTGCCCAGCGCCCCCGTCCCCGACGGCACCGCGACACCGGACGCCGCGCTGGCCGGTGTGCCCGCCGTGCCGGCGCAGGCG
>NZ_JACBXC010000495.1 GCF_013870535.1 Streptomyces phytophilus
GCCGACGGCGGGGACGTGCGCTACGCCGTGGTCGTCCCCACCGCCGACGAGGAGCCGCTGCGCTACCACGCGTGGGTCGCGGGACGGCGCGCGTACGTACGGGAAGCATCCGGCGGCCGCCTCGGCTACCTCCACGTACCCGACATGCAGGGCCCCGGCTGGGCGCAGCTCCACCGCGACCTGCGCGTCGAAGTCGCCCGCGAGGGCCTGGTGGTCGACGTCCGCGACAACCGCGGCGGGCACACCTCGCAGCTCGTCGTGGAGAAGCTGGCGCGGCGCGTCGTCGGCTGGGACGCGGGCCGCGGGCTCCAGCCCGTCAGCTACCCGATGGACGCCCCGCGCGGGCCCGTGGTCGCCGTGGCCAACGAGTTCTCCGGCTCCGACGGCGACATCGTCAGCGCCGCGATCCGGGCGCTGGGCATCGGGCCGCTCGTCGGGCGGCGCACCTGGGGCGGGGTTGTCGGCATCGACAGCCGCTACCCGCTCGTCGACGGCACGCTGGTGACGCAGCCGAAGTACGCCATCTGGCTCGAAGGACCGGGCTGGGGCGTGGAGAACCACGGCGTGGAGCCGGACGTGGACGTGCTGCTCACGCCGGAGGACTGGGCGCAGGGGCGCGACCCGCAGCTGGAGACGGCGGTGCGGCTGGCGCTGGAGTCGCTGGAGCGCAGCCCGGCGGCGGTGCCGCCGGAGGTGCCGGGTGCGGACCCGGCGGGGTCGGAGTCCCCGGAGTCGCCGGGTTCATCGGGTGCGTCGGGGCCGGCGGATGCCGGGGAGTCCCCGGCGGGGGAGTAGCTGCGGGTCACCGGGTACGGGCCGCGGGGTACCATGCGGCCCGTACCGCCCGACTCGTACGAAGGAGGCCGGGAACATGGCCGGGGAGCCGCAGGCCGACTGCCTGTTCTGCAAGATCACCGCGGGGGAGGTGCCCGCGACCGTCGTCCGCGAGACCGCGACGACGATCGCCTTCCGCGACATCAACCCGCAGGCGCCCACCCACGTCCTCGTCATCCCCAAGGCCCACTACGCGGACGCCGGCACCCTCGCCGCCGCCGACCCGCAGCTCGTCGCCGACCTGCTGCGCGAGACCGCCGAGGTCGCCGCCGAGGACAAGATCGACGCCACCGGCTACCGCGTCGTGTTCAACACCGGCGCGGGCGCCGGCCAGACCGTCTTCCACGTGCACGCCCACGTCCTCGGCGGCCGCGGCCTGAACTGGCCGCCCGGGTAGCGCGGGCCGCCCGGACTTGTCCGCCCGCGAACTCGTCGTCCTCGGGACCGCCAGCCAGGTCCCCACCCGCCAGCGCAACCACAACGGCTACGTGCTGCGCTGGGACGGCGACGGCATCCTCTTCGACCCCGGCGAGGGCACGCAGCGCCAGATGCTGCGCGCCGGCGTCGCCGCGTACGGCCTGCACCGCATCTGCGTCACCCACTTCCACGGCGACCACTGCCTGGGCCTGCCCGGCATCATCCAGCGCATCAACCTCGACCGCGTCCCGCACCCCGTGACCGTCCACTTCCCGGCCGGCGGGCGGCACTTCTACGAGCGGCTCCGGTACGCGAGCGCGTACCGGGAGACCGCGACGATCGAGGCGGGCCCGGTCGAGGCGGACGGCGTGATCGCCACCACGCCCGCGTACACCCTGGAGGCCCGCCGGCTGCACCACCCCGTGGACGCGTACGGCTACCGCCTCGTCGAGCCGGACGGCCGCCGGATGCTCCCCGGCCTCCTCGCGCGCGCGGGCATCGCGGGCCCGGACATCTCGCGCATGCAGCGCGAGGGTTCGCTGCGGGGCGTGCGGCTGGAGGAGGTCTCGGAGGTGCGCCGCGGGCAGCGGGTCGCGTTCATCATGGACACGGGGCTGTGCGAGGGGGTGTACGCGCTCGCGGAGGAGGCGGACCTGCTGGTCATCGAGTCGACGTTCCTGGGCGCGGAGACCGCGCTGGCCGTCGAGTACGGGCATCTGACGGCGGCCCAGGCGGCGGGGGTGGCGATCGCGGCGGGCGTGCGGCACCTGGTGCTGACGCACTTCTCGCAGCGCTACCCGGACCCGGGGGACTTCGCCCGCGAGGCCCGGGAGGCCGGGTACGAAGGGCCGCTGACGGTGGCGACGGACCTGGGCAGGGTGGCGGTGCCGGCGCGGCGCTGAGGGCGGCGGCGGGGCGGGGAGCACGGTGCGGCGGGCCGTTGTCAGTGGGCTGGGGCAGACTGGCCTCAGTCGGACAAGTGTTCCGTTCCCGGTGTGGAGGGAGGCGCCGACATGACCACTGGCCCGTCCGCCGCAGCCGTGGCGGCCGTGGACCCGCTGAAGCACGTGCGCGGCCCCGCGGACCCGGCGATCGACGTCTACCTGACCGGGACGGTCTTCCTCGACATCGTCTTCACCGGCCTGGACAGCGCCCCCGTCCGCGGTACGGAGTCCTGGGCCCGCGGCATGGGCTCCAGCCCCGGCGGCGTGGCGAACATGGCGACGGCCCTGGCCCGCCTCGGCCTGCGGACGTCGCTGTCCGCCGCCTTCGGCGACGACGTCTACGGCGACCACTGCCAGGAGGCCCTGGCGGGCGAGGGCGTCGACGTGTCCCTGTCCCGGACGTGCCGCGGCTGGCACTCGCCGGTCACGGTCTCCATGGCGTACGACGGCGAGCGCACCATGGTCTCCCACGGCCACGAGGCGCCGCCCCCCGACGAGCCCCCGCGCTGCCCGCCGCCGAGCCGCGCCTGCGTCGCGTCCCTCGACCCGGGCCGGCGGCAGCCGTGGATCGAGCAGGCCGCGCTGCACGGCAGCCGCGTCTTCGCCGACGTCGGCTGGGACGACACCGGGCGCTGGGACCTCGCGGAGATCCCGGAGCTGGCGCAGTGCGAGGCGTTCCTGCCGAATGCCGCGGAGGCCATGCGCTACACCCGGACGGCCTCGCCGCGCGCGGCCGCCCACGCGCTCGCGGAGCACGTGCCGGTGGTGGTCGTCACGATGGGCGCCGAGGGTGCGTACGCGGTGGACGGGCGCACGGGCGAGAGCGCCGAGGTGCCGGCGATATCGGTGGCCGCGCTGGACACCACGGGCGCCGGGGATGTCTTCGTCGCCGGCTTCGTCACCACGTCGCTCGCCGGGTACGCGCTGCCCGACCGGCTGGCGCTGGCGGGGCTCACGGCGGCGCTGTCGGTGCAGGAGTTCGGCGGCTCCCAGTCGGCCCCGGGGTGGACGGAGGTGGCGGCGTGGTGGGAGCAGATACGCACGGTCGAGGAGCAGGACCCCCAGGCGCTCGCGCGGTACGCGTTCCTGGACGGCATCACGCCGTGCGCCCCGCGCGGCTGGCCGCTGCGCCGGGCGGTCCCGACGATCGGCTTCCGCCCGGAGCGGGACCCGGGGACGGGGCCGGAGGTGCCGTAGGGGGCGGGGCGGGGCGGGGGAGCGGGGTGCGGACGGGCGGGACGCGCCGCGGTCGTACGGGCGTCGGAGGGCAGTCGTACGAACGGCGGTCGTACGGACTACAGGCGTACGGACGGCGGGCATCGAACGGCGGTCCTACGGACGGCGCCGTGCCGGCACCGCCGTCGCCCCGGGTCGCGCTGCCGGGGCCGTCAGGCGCGGACCGTGTCGCGGAGTTCGCCGTCCGGGGCGGCCAGCAGGACCGGCGTGCCCGGGCCGCCCAGGTCGCGGACGGCCGCGAGGTCCGCGTCCGCCGGAGCCTCGGCCTCGGTGACGACGGCGGCGGCCTCCAGCGAGGTCGCCCCGCTGGCGACGGCCATCGCCACCGCGGTCTGCAGCGCGGTCAGCCGCAGGGACTCCAGCGCCACGGTGCCGGCGACGTAGGTGCGGCCGGTCTCGTCCCGTACCGCCGCGCCCTCCAGCACGGCGTTGCGCGCCCGCGTACTGCGGGCCAGCGTGACGATCTTGCGGTCCTCGGGGTCCAGCGGGCTGCTCTCGCTCATACCGGCGAGCATACGAACCCCGTCCCGCAGCCGCCCACCGGGCCACCCCCGCCGCCCACCGCGGGCACCGGCAGTCAGCCGTCCTCGGCGCGGTCATCGCGTTCTTCCACCTCTGGGCGGTCGTCGCGTACGCGCTGACGGTGACCTCCGGCCTGCCGGACGAGCAGCAGGGCCTGGCCACCGGCGTCGTCACCAGCGCCCAGCAACTCGGCCTGACCGTCGGCATCCCGTTCCTCAGCGCC
>NZ_JACBXC010000496.1 GCF_013870535.1 Streptomyces phytophilus
GCTGGACACACTGGACAAGCTGAAGGTCGGTGAGGACAACAAGATCGAGACCGACCAGGTCGCCGCGGCGCTGGCAGGCGTCGGCCAGGGCGTGGACACGACCCGGCGCACGGTGCTCGCGCCGCTGACGGGCCTCCAGCTCAACCCGCTGGCCAAGACCGGCTCCGACCCGCTGGACAACTCGGTGGGCACCGCGGTCGGCGAGGACGGTGCGCCGCCGGTGAGCACGGCGGCGGTCACCGGGCCGCTGGCCGAGGGCGCGTCGCTGAGCGAGCTGCCGACGGCCGGCCCGCTCGTCTCGGGCCTCGTCGGCTGAGCGCGGCGCAGCAACCGGGAACCTTGGCGCAGACGGCCCGCGGAGAACACTCCGCGGGCCGTCTGCGTACGCGCCGTGTGCGCCGTGTGCGCCGTGCGCCGTCGCCGCCGTACGCGGCTTCCGTACGCACCCCGCACAAGGCCCCGGCCCGGGGCGAGTACGACTCGCCCCGGGCCGGGTACCAGGATTCCCCGTGTGGTGCCGGACTCAGCCGGCGTCGTTGCCCGCGCCGTTGCCCGAGAGGATCGGGAAGTCGTCCAGCAGGTGGGACAGCGGGGCGTCGCCCTGGTCCGCGCTGGAGTTCTTGGCGCAGGTCTGGTTCTGGTTCTGGGCCAGGATCTCGTCCACGCCGACGTTGGCGAGGTTGATGACGTTGACGAGCTGCTTCGCGTTCTTCGCGGCCTGCGGCAGCGCGATGCAGGGCTCGTTCAGCGAGCCGTTGACCAGGCTCATGTTCGGGCTCATGTAGCCGCCCGTCTGGGTGTTGCCGTACGCCTGCGTCGAGCCGTTGCCGTTGGCGTACGGGCCGTCGCCGCTGTCGTCGGCAGCCAGTGCCTGCGGGGCGGCCAGCGCGGAGGCGCCGAGCATGGTGACGGCAACCGCCGCGGTCTTCAGGTACTTCTTCATGATTTTCTTTCCTTTTCCACCTGAGGGAACAACGATGCGGGCACGCTGTACAACTCCGCACCCTTGAGTGAGTTATCCTCAATCGCCCGTTCGGACGATCGGATAGTGTCCGGAGCGAAACCGACCGCTCAGGAGCCGCCGCGCGACTCCGCGCCGGCGGGCGCCAGGGTGTTCTGTGGCAGGGCGCCCTGGATGACGTCGTGCGCCGCGTCGTCGACCGGCCTGGTGAGTTCTCGGACCGCCGGCCCGTCGACCGGCAGGCTGTGCTGCACCAGTTCGGTCGCGGGCCGGTTGACCAGACCCTCCACGGCCTGCTGGGCCGCGGCGTCCAGACTCAGGTCCGGGCTGGTGAGCCCGGGGTCGACTGCGCCCGCCTGGCCGGCAGTGCCGAGTGCCAGGGCGGCACCGCACAGGACCACGGCAGACTTGACGTACTTCACTTGGCATCCTTTCCGCCACGGAGTCTTCGGAGCGAATTCCTTACCGTCGGAGCGACGGCCGTCCCGAAGCCCCACCTTCGTTATTCGAAACGAGGACGGCGCGCCGACGACACGGCACGCGGAATAATCGCGTACAAGTCCCCCGTGCGGAGCAATGATGCGATTGTCCGGGTAACCGGGAATAGCGGCTGCGGAATGCCATGAAATGCCACCGGCGAACGGGCGGAAAAAGGCCCAGGACCGGCTTTCCGGTCCTGGGCCCACCCGTTTCTTCGCCCGCGCGTGCGGGTGTCGTCAGCCGGCCCGAAGCCGGCCCGCGTCAACCCGCGTCTCCGCCCGTCCGGCCGTCGACCACGCTCAGCGGCAGCAGCTTCTTGCCCGTCGGGCCGATCTGGATCTCCGTGTCGAGCTGCGGGCACACGCCGCAGTCGAAGCAGGGCGTCCAGCGGCAGTCCTCGACCTCCGTCTCGTCGAGCGCGTCCTGCCAGTCCTCCCAGAGCCAGTCCTTGTCCAGGCCGGAGTCCAGGTGGTCCCAGGGCAGGACCTCCTCGTAGGAGCGCTCGCGGGTCGTGTACCAGTCGAGGTCCACGCCGTGCGCCGGGAGCGCCTTGTCCGCGCAGCGCATCCAGCGCTCGTACGAGAAGTGCTCCCGCCAGCCGTCGAAGCGCCCGCCGTCCTCGTAGACGGCGCGGATGACGTCGCCGACGCGGCGGTCGCCGCGGGAGAGCAGGCCCTCGACGATGCCGGGCTTGCCGTCGTGGTAGCGGAAGCCGATGGCGCGGCCGTGGCGCTTGTCGGCGCGGATGCGGTCCCGCAGCTGCTCCAGGCGGGCGTCGGTGTCCTCGGCCGAGAGCTGCGGAGCCCACTGGAAGGGCGTGTGCGGCTTGGGCACGAAGCCGCCGATGGAGACGGTGCAGCGGATGTCGTTGGACCGCGCGACCTCGCGGCCCTTGGCGATGACCTTGGCCGCCATGTCCGCGATCTGCACGACGTCCTCGTCCGTCTCGGTCGGCAGCCCGCACATGAAGTAGAGCTTGACCTGCCGCCAGCCGTTGCCGTACGCGGTGGCGACGGTGCGGATCAGGTCCTCCTCCGAGACCATCTTGTTGATGACCTTGCGGATGCGCTCCGTGGCGCCCTCGGGGGCGAAGGTCAGGCCGGAGCGGCGGCCGTTGCGCGTCAGCTCGTTGGCCAGGTCGATGTTGAAGGCGTCGACCCGGGTGGAGGGCAGCGACAGGCCGACCTTGTCCTCCTCGTAGCGGTCGGCGAGGCCCTTGGCGACGTCGCCGATCTCGCTGTGGTCGGCCGACGACAGCGACAGCAGGCCGACCTCCTCGAAGCCGGTGGCCTTCAGGCCCCGGTCGACCATCTCGCCGATGCCGGTGATGCTGCGCTCCCGTACCGGACGGGTGATCATGCCCGCCTGGCAGAAGCGGCAGCCGCGGGTGCAGCCGCGGAAGATCTCCACGCTCATCCGCTCGTGCACGGTCTCGGCCATCGGCACCAGCGGCTGCTTCGGGTACGGCCACTCGTCGAGGTCCATGACGGTGTGCTTGGAGACCCGCCACGGCACGCCGGAGCGGTTCGGTACGACGCGGGCGATGCGGCCGTCGGGCAGGTACTCGACGTCGTAGAACGACGGCACGTACACCCCGCCCGTCCGCGCCAGCCGCAGCAGCACCTCCTCGCGCCCGCCCGGGCGGCCCTCGGCCTTCCACGCCTTGACGATGTCGGTCATCGTCAGCACGGCCTGCTCGCCGTCGCCGATCACCGCGCAGTCCACGAAGGCGGCGACCGGCTCCGGGTTGAACGCGGCGTGCCCGCCGGCGACGACGATCGGGTCGTCGTCGCCGCGGTCGGCGGCGGCCAGCGGGATGCCGGCGAGGTCGAGGGCGGCGAGGAGGTTGGTGTAGCCCAACTCGGTGGAGAAGGAGACGCCGAAGAGGTCGAAGGCGCGCACCGGGCGGTGGCTGTCCACGGTGAACTGCGGCACGTCGTGCGTGCGCATCAGCTCCTCCAGGTCCGGCCACACGCTGTAGGTGCGCTCGGCGAGGGCGTCGGCGCGCTCGTTGAGCACCTCGTACAGGATCATGACGCCCTGGTTGGGCAGGCCGACCTCGTACGCGTCGGGGTACATCAGCGCCCAGTGGACGTCGACCGCGTCCCAGTCCTTGACGGTGGAGTTCAGCTCACCGCCGACGTACTGGATCGGCTTCTGGACATGCGGGAGGAGGGCTTCCAGGCGGGGGAAGACCGACTCGACGGTGGATGCGGGCACGGCAGTCATCGGGAAAGCTGTCCTCGGCTGTCCTGTGGTATGTACGCGGGTGACCATTCAGCGTAGCGCGCGCCCCGCGCATGCCACTCCTCGCGCTGCTCAGAGATGCTTGTGCGAAAGCCGCGGCAGCCGGTCGCGCAGCTCCGCCGCACGCGCCTCCTCGCGCGCGTAGAGCACGCCGTACGTGAACGAGGGCTCCCCCGCCGCCTGCGCCTGCACCGCGATCTCGCGCAGCGCGGCCCGCGCCAGCACGCCGTCCTGGTAGTCGCCGAGCAGCTCCTGGACCTCCCGCATCAGCGACGTGACGGTCTTGGCCTCCCGGCCGAGGACGGTGCGGGCCACCTCGGCGGCGTACCGGGTGCGCTTGGCGGCCTTGCGGGTCTCGTGGATGGCGGTGTCGCGGTCGGGGCCCGGCGCGAGGTCGAAGGTCTCCTGGAGGGAGCCGGCGAAGCGCCGGTACTGGCGGTCGACGGCCTTGCGGAGCACGGGCTCCGCCGGCCGGCCGGCGGCGGT
>NZ_JACBXC010000497.1 GCF_013870535.1 Streptomyces phytophilus
CGGGCCGGAGCCCGGCGGTTCCGCGCGTCAGCTCAGAGCGCGCTGCCCTGCTGCCACGCGGCCCAGTCCATGTTCCAGCCGTTGAGGCCGTTGTCCGGGGCGATGGTCTCGTCGGGCGAGTTCTTGACGATCACGACGTCGCCGAGGAGCGACTGGTCGTAGAACCACGCGCCGTCCGTGCCCGAGTCGTTCGCGCCCTGCTTGTCGAACAGGCCGACGCAGCCGTGGCTGGTGTTGGCGCTGCCGAAGACGCCCTGGCCGCCCCAGTAGTTGCCGTGGATGAACGTGCCGGAGGTGGACAGCCGCATGGCGTGCGGCACGTCCGGGATGTCGTACTCGCTCTCGCCCTCGTCGTCGGTGAAGCCGACGGTCGAGCCGTCCATCCGGGTCTCCTTGTGCTTCTCGGAGATCACCATCTGGCCGTTGTACGTGGGGTTCTCGGCCGAGCCCGCGGAGATCGGGATGGACTTGATCTTCTTGCCGTCGCGCACGACGTCCATCGTCATGGCCTTGACGTCGACGGTGGTGACCTGCGAGCGGCCCACGGTGAAGCTCATCTCGCGGTCCTGCACGCCGAAGACGCCGGGCGACGCCTCGACGCCGTCGAGGTTCATGTCCATCGTGACGGTGGAGCCCGCCTGCCAGTACTCCTCGGGGCGGAAGTCGATCCGGGTGTCGTTGAACCAGTGGCCGACGACCTCCTGGCCGGTGCTCGACTCGACCGCGATCTTGGACTCGACGGCCGCCTTGTCCTCGACCGGCTTGTCGAAGTTGAGCGAGACGGGCATGCCGACGCCGACCTCGGTGCCGTCCTCCGGGGTGAAGTAGCCGATCACGCTGTTCTCGGTGGAGACGGTGGAGAAGTTCGCGTTGGACGTGGACACCTGGCCGTCGCCGTCCTCGGCCTTGGCCGTGATCCGGTACTCCGTGCCGCGCTCCAGCGCCGCGTCCGGCTTCCAGGAGGCGCCGTCGTCCGAGATGGTCCCGGCGACCGGGTCGGTGCTGCCGGCCACGGTCAGCACGACCTCGGTGAGCTTGCCGCCCTTGACCGTGACCTCGGTGTCGGAGTTGATCCCGACGTTCTCCGTACCGTCCTTGGGCGCTATCGATATTCGGGCGTCCGGCACGTTCTTCTTCTGCTCGGAGGCGGACTCCTTGTCGTCCCCGGAGTCGTCCGCCTTGCTGTCGCCGCCGCACGCGGTCAGCCCCAGCACGGCGCTCATCGCCAGCGCCGACAGTGCCAGCCCGCGCCGCCCCTTGCCGTACACCCTCACGTCGAAACTCCCCTTCACCGCGAACGGCACGATTGCCCTACCTCACGGGGTAGGACGCCCGATCCCCACTGGTCCGTTCCGCCCTGCTCCCCCACTGTGGCACACGCCACCAACGCTCCTGACACACGTCCGGGACCTCCGTCCTGCCCTCGGACATTCAAAGACAGATCAGTGCAGGTCAGTGCCGTTTCGATCAGATCTAGACAGATCATGAAAGCGGTCCTGTGACGGACTCCACTGCCGCGACGAGCCGGCCGGAGCGTACGAACCCCTCCGCCGCGGCCAGATCCGGCGACAGGAAGCGGTCCTCCCCGGGCCCCGCCACCCCCGCGTCGCGCACGGCGCGCAGCACGGCCTGCGTGGCGGGCGCCGGCGTGAGCCCGGCGCGCAACTCGACCGCGCGGGTGGCCGCGTACATCTCGACGGCCAGCACCTTGGTCAGGTGGTCGATCGCGGTGCGCAGCTTGCGCGCCGCGGACCAGCCCATGGAGACGTGGTCCTCCTGCATCGCCGACGACGGGATCGAGTCCGCCGACGCCGGCACGGCCAGCCTCTTCAACTCGCCGACCAGCGCGGCCTGGGTGTACTGGGCGATCATCAGCCCCGAGTCGACCCCGGGGTCGCCGGCCAGGAAGGCGGGCAGGCCGTGGCTGCGGTTCTTGTCCAGCAGCCGGTCGGTGCGGCGCTCGGCGATGGAGCCGAGGTCGGCGGCGGCGACAGCGAGGAAGTCCAGGACGTACGCGACGGGGGCGCCGTGGAAGTTCCCGTTGGACTCGACCCGGCCCCCGATCACCACCGGGTTGTCGACGGCGGCGGCCAGCTCCCGGTCCGCGACCGTACGGGCGTGCGCGAGCGTGTCCCGGCCGGCGCCCGCGACCTGCGGCGCGCAGCGCACGGAGTACGCGTCCTGCACGCGGGGCGCGGCGGGCAGGCCGTCGTGGCCGGTCTGGTGGTGGCCGGTGAGGCCGGAGCCGTCGAGCACCTTGAGCATGTTGGCGGCGCTGGCGGCCTGGCCGGGGTGGGGGCGCACGGCGTGCAGTCCGGGCGTGAGCACCCGGTCCGTGCCGAGGAGGGCCTCCATCGTCAGCGCGGCGGTGACGTCGGCGGCGGTGAGCAGCGCGGCGAGGTCGGCGCAGGCCATGAGCAGCATGCCGAGCATCCCGTCGGTGCCGTTGAGCAGCGCCAGGCCCTCCTTCTCGCGCAGGGTGACGGGTGCGAGGCCGTGCGCCGCGAGCAGTTCGGCGGCCGGGTGCACGGTGCCGTCGGGGCCTTCGGCGTCGCCCTCGCCCATGAGCGCCAGCGCGCAGTGCGAGAGGGGGGCGAGGTCGCCGGAGCAGCCGAGGGAGCCGTACTCGTGCACGACCGGCGTGATGCCGGCGTTGAGGATCCCCGCCATCGCCCGGGCGACCTCGGGCCGTACGCCGGTGTGGCCGGAGGCCAGCGTCTTCAGGCGCAGGAACATCAGCGCGCGTACGACCTCGCGCTCCACCCGCGGGCCCATGCCGGCCGCGTGCGAGCGGACGATGTTGCGCTGGAGCTGCACGCGCAGGTCGGGGCTGATGTGCCGGACGGCGAGGGCGCCGAAGCCGGTGGAGACGCCGTACACCGGGTCGGGCTTGGCGGCGAGGTCGTCCACGACGCGGCGGGCGGCAGCGAGCGCGTCGAGGGCGCCCGCGGACAGCTCGACCGGTGCGCCGCGGCGGGCGACGGCGAGGACGTCGTCCGCGGTGGTGCCGGCGGGCCCGAGGACGACCGGCGCGGGACGGGGGTGCATATTCATATTCAGGAACCTTACGAAGTGAATCCCGAGCTGTCACGGGCGCTGCACGGGCCCCCTCGCGGGACGTCCAACTGATCAGAAAACACACTTGGTCAGCCCTGGCGCGGCGCCACTCCACGCACTACGTTAGCGACCGTTAACACCACGAGCCGCCGGAGGCCGATTCGCATGGGCGAGGGCATCGCCGTCCGCACGCACGAGTACGTCGCCGAGCTGGTCCTCGACCGGCCGGAGGCCATGAACGCCGTCTCCACGGAACTGGCCCGCGCGCTCACCGAGACCACCGCGCGGCTGGCCGCGGACGCCTCGGTCCGGGCCGTGGTCCTCACCTCCAGCCACGAGCGGGCGTTCTGCGTCGGCGCGGACCTCAAGGAGCGCAACGACTTCACCGACGCGGACATGCTCCGCCACCGCCCCACGGCGCGCGCCGCATACACGGGGGTGCTGGAGCTGCCGGTGCCGGCCATCGCCGCGGTGCACGGCTTCGCCCTCGGCGGGGGGTACGAGCTGGCGCTGTCCTGCGACTTCATCGTCGCCGACGAGACGGCGGTGGTCGGGCTGCCGGAGGTGTCGGTCGGCGTCGTGCCGGGCGGCGGCGGGACGCAGTTGCTGCCGCGCCGCGTGGGCTCCGCCCGCGCGGCGGAGCTGATCTTCACCGCGCAGCGGGTGGAGGCGGCGGAGGCCCACGCGCTGGGCCTGGTCGACCGGCTGGTGCCGGCGGGCGAGGCCCGTACGGCGGCGCTGGAGCTGGCGCGGCGGATCGCGGGCAACTCGCCGGTGGGCGTACGGGCCGCGAAGCGGGCGCTGCGGCTGGGCTACGGGCGGGACCTGCGGGCGGGGCTGGAGATCGAGGACGCGGCGTGGCAGCGGACGGCGCTCTCGCCGGACCGGAAGGAGGGCGTTGCCGCCTTCAACGAGAAGCGGAAGCCGGAGTGGCCGGGTGCGGGGGCAGGGACCGGGGCGGGAGCAGGGGCGTGAGGGGCGCAAGGGGTCGCCTCCCCCATAGTGTCCAATCGGTCTAAATCCTGCAAATGGGGATCGATTGCCTACCCTGGAGCCGTGACGGGCAACGACCGGCCCTCGGACGAACCGCTGCGCGCCGTGGTCGAGCTGGCC
>NZ_JACBXC010000498.1 GCF_013870535.1 Streptomyces phytophilus
GGCGCGCCCGGCTGTACATCAGCGGGCTCGCCTACTACGACGCCGAGATCAACGGCCGCCGCGTCGGCCGCCAGGTCCTCGACCCGGGCTTCACGGACTACGACGAGACCGTGCTGTACGCCGTCCACGACGTCACCGGCCTCGTCGCCCGCGGCGCCAACGCCATCGGCGTCACCCTCGGCCGCGGCTTCTACGGCATGACGACCCCGAACGTCTGGAACTGGCACACCCCGCCCTGGCACGGCGAGCCCCGCCTGCTGGCCCAGTTGGAGATCGAGCACCCCGGCGGCGCCCGTACCACCGTGGCCACCGACGGCAGCTGGCGCCTGACCGAGGGCCCCACCCGCTCCGACTCCCTCTACGCCGGCGAGACCTACGACGCCCGCGAGCACCCCGCGGGCTGGACGAAGCCGGGCTTCGACGACTCCGCCTGGGCGAGCCCCGCCCGCCGGGAGGCGCCCAAGGGGGCCCTGCGCGCCCAGCCCCACGACGCGATCCGGGTCATCGACTCCGTCCGGCCGGTCGCCGTCACCGCGCACGGCGACGACTGGATCGTCGACATGGGCCGCACCCTGGCCGGCTGGACCCGGCTCTCGGTACGCGCCCCGGCGGGCACCACCGTGCGGCTCGCGCACGGCGAGAAGCTGAAGGCCGACGGCAGCGTGCACGCCGAGACCGGCCATGTGCCGGGCCGCTTCCAGACCGACGAGTACATCTGCGCCGGCGGCGGGGCCGCGGAGGAGTGGGAGCCCAAGTTCTCGTACAAGGGCTTCCGCTACGTACAGGTCAGCGGCCTGCCCGCGAAGCCGGATCCCGGCGGCTTCGTCGGCCGGGTGGTGCACACGCCGGTCGCCGACACCGGGACGTTCGGCTGCTCCGAGCCGTTCTACGAGCAGTTGGAGCGCGCCATGCGCCGCACCGTGCAGAACAACCTGCACGGCATCCCCACCGACACCCCGATGTACGAGAAGAACGGCTGGACCGGCGACGCGCAGGTGGGCGCGCCGGTGATGATGTACGCGCTGGGCATGCACCGGATGCTCGGCAAGTGGCTGGACGACCTCCGCGACAGCCAGAACGCCGAGGGGCAGGTGCCGGTGATCGTGCCCAGCGGCGGCTGGGGCTACCGCGACCTCGCGCCCGCGCCCGAGTGGACGACGGTCTACCCGTTCCTGGTGCGGGAGATGTACCGGGTGTACGGCGACGAGCGCGTCGTACGCGACCACCTGCCGGCGCTGACCCGCTATCTGGACTGGGAGCTGGACCGGCTGGTGGACGGCCTGGCGGTCACCGCGCTCGGCGACTACCTGCCGCCCGGCTACGGCGGCAACCCGCCCGAGGACACCCGGCTGACCGCCACCTCGTACCTGCACCGGGCGCTCACCGACACCGCGGCGATGGCGGAGCTGGCGGGCGAGGACGGCACCCGGGAGAGGTACCTGGCCGCCGCGGAGGGGCTCAAGGAGGCGCTGAACGCCGAGTTCCTCGCGCCCGAGGGGCACTACCGCACGGCGAAGGACCCGGGCTACCGGCAGACGAACAACTGCATCCCGCTGGCGTTCGGCCTGGTGCCGGCGGGGGCGCGGGCGAGCGTCACCGCGTCGCTGCTCGCCGACATCGAGGAGCGCGGCAACCACCTCAACACCGGCGCGCTGGGCACCAGCGTGCTGCTGCGCGCGCTGACCGCCGAGGGGCACGGCGACGTCGCCCACGCCATCGCGACCCAGCGCACGTACCCGAGCTGGGGCTACTGGTTCGACAACGGCGCCGACACGATGTGGGAGATGTGGCAGCTCGACTCGCGCTCGCGGGACCACTACTTCCAGGGCACGGTCGTGCAGTGGCTGTACGAGAACGTGGCCGGCCTGCGGCCGGGCGACGCCGGGTACCGCACGTTCTCCGTACGCCCCGACGCGCGCACCGGGGTGGACTGGGCGCGCACCGAGCTGCACACGGTGCGCGGGCCGGCCGCCGTGTCGTGGTCGCGGATCGACGCGTCGGTGCGCCTGGCGGTCCGGGTCCCGGTGGGGTCGACGGCCGAGGTGCACGTGCCGAGCGCCTCGCGCGGTGACGTACGGGAGCCGGAGGGTGCGGAGTTCGTCCGGGCCGAGCCCGGCTTCGCGGTCTACCGGGTGCCGCACGGCTCGTGGACGTTCACCGGGAAGCCGTGACCGCGGCCGCGGATTGAAACCATTCAGTAGCGAGGGGGCGGCGGCGGGCACCCGCCGCCGCCCCGGCAACGCCCGTGCCCGCCGCGGTCGTTGACACCCCCGGTGCGGCTCCTTACCGTGAGCCGCGATTGCAACGATGTAATAGCGCGCGCAGCTCACCCCCCACCGCGGCCGGCCCGCGCCGCCCGCCCGGAGTCCGCTCCCGGAAGGAGCTTCCGTGTCCCCGCGCCCCGCCCGTGCCGCCACCGCCGCGGCCGCCGCTCTCGCCGCCGTCGCCGCCTTCCTGGTCCCCGGCTCGTCCGCCGCGGCAGGCCCGGAGCCGGCCGCCGCCCCCGGACCGCCGGTGCTCGACGCGAACTTCGCCGACCCGGACGTCGTCAAGGCCGGCAACACATACCACGCCTACGCCACCAACAGCGCCGGCCGGAACATCCAGCACGCCACCTCCACCGACCTCGCCTCCTGGTCGCTGGACGGTGCCGACGTGCTGCCCCGGCTGGGCGACTGGGCCGTGCCGAACAGCGGACTGGTGTGGGCGCCCGAGGTCTTCGACAACGGCGCCGGCTTCACCATGCACTACACCGCGCGCGACCGCGCCAGCGACCGGCAGTGCATCGGCGTCGCCCTGGCGGCGACCCCGGCCGGCCCGTTCGAGCCCGCCGGCGCCGGCCCGCTGGTCTGCCCCGCCGACCAGGGCGGCGCCATCGACGCCTCCAGCTACACCGAGGGCGGGCAGCGCTACATGCTGTGGAAGAACGACGGCAACTGCTGCAACCAGGACACCTGGCTGCACCTCCAGCCCGTCAACGCGAACGGCACCGCCACCACGGGCGCGGCGACGCGGCTCATCCGCCAGGACCGGGCCTGGGAGGGCAACGTCATCGAGGCCCCCACGCTCCTCAAGCGCGGCGGCAGGTACGTGCTGCTGTACTCGGCGGACTTCTTCGACGGCGAGCGCTACAAGACCAGCTACGCCGTCGCCGACAGCCTCACCGGCCCGTACACCAAGGCGTTCAACCCGCTGATGACCACCGACACCTTCGGCGGCGCCGTCGTCGGCCCCGGCGGGCAGGACGTCGTCACCGGCCCGGACGGGAGGGACCGGATCCTCTTCCACGGCTGGAGCGCGGACCACTCGCGGCGCTCGATGTACGCGGCCGGCATCGGCTGGGCGAACGGGTACCCGGTCGTGGACGGCAGCAGGGTGCTGTACCAGGCGGAGAACGCCACCGTGCACAACGCGACCGTCCGCGACGCCGCCGGCGCGTTCGACGGCAAGGCCGTCGGCCACATCGACTTTCCCGACAGCTACGTGGAGTTCTCCGTCTTCACGCCCACGGCCGGCGACCACACCCTGTCCGTCCGCTACGGCAACGGCTCCCTCGACGGCTCCGCGCAGGTGGCCGCCACGCACACGCTGACGGTCGGCGGCGCCGCCGCCGGCGAGGTGAACTACCCCTTCACCGGCTGGGACAACTGGACCACGGTGGAGACGCAGGTCCGGCTCGGCGAGGGCTGGAACACGGTCCGCCTCGGCAAGGGCGCGTTCTTCGCCGAGCTGGACAGCATCGAGATCGCCTGAGTCCCGGCGCCGGGCGCCGATGACCGACACTGGTCGGATGGAAGATCAGCTGCACGAGATCATGACGCTGGTCGACGACGTGCTCGGCCCCGAGGTCGTCGGCGCCTACCTGCACGGCTCCGCAGTCCTCGGCGGACTCCGCCCCGCCAGCGACGTCGACGTGCTCGTCGTCGCCCGCCGGTCCCTGACCGGCGGCGAGCGGCGGGCGCTCCTCGACGGGCTCCTCGCGGTGTCCGGCTTCACCGGCGGGCTGCGCCCGGTGGAGCTGACGGTGGTCGAGCAGTCCGCGGTGCGGCCGTGGCGCTACCCGCCGGCCGGTGACTTCCTCTACGGGGAGTGGCTGCGCGAGGAGTTCGAGGCGGGCGGCCCGCCGCGGCCTGCGGCCATGCCCGACCTGGCGATCGTGCTCACGATGGT
>NZ_JACBXC010000499.1 GCF_013870535.1 Streptomyces phytophilus
CCGGCTGAGCTGGCCGGTGGCGGACGGCGCGCCGGGCGGGACGCAGAGCGCGTACCAGGTGCGGGTGGCCACCGCCGCGGACAAGCTCGGCGACCCCGACGTGTGGGACAGCGGCAAGGTCGCGTCCGCCGACTCCGTCCTCGTGCCGTTCGGCGGGCCGGAGCTGAAGCCCCGTACCCGCTACCACTGGACGGTCCGGGTCTGGGACCAGGACGGCGCCGCCTCCGACTGGAGCGAGCCCACCTGGTGGGAGACCGGGCTGCGCGGCGAGGAGTGGGCGGCGAGCTGGATCGCCGCGCCCGACCTGCCGACCGACGCGCCCGACATCACCGGCTCCTCGTGGATCTGGTTCCCCGAGGGCGACCCCGCCTCCAGCGCCCCCGCCGAGACCCGCTGGTTCCGCGCCCGGCTCGACCTCCCCGAAGGCATCACCCGCGCCCGGCTGGTGGTGGCCGCGGACGACAACCACACCACGTACGTCGACGGCACCGAGGTCGCCGCCGGCACCGCCTGGAACCGTCCCGACGTCGTCGACGTCACCGGCCTGCTCGCCGCCAGCACCGGCGGCACCACCGTCGTGGCCGTCTCCGCCACCAACGGCGCCGTCGGCCCTGCCGGGCTGCTCGGCGCACTCGAACTGACCACCGCCGACGGCGTGACCACCCTCGTCACCGACGCCGGCTGGAAGGCCGCCGACGCCGAGCCGGCAGACGGCTGGACCGCCCCGGACTTCGACGACTCCGCCTGGGCCGCCGCCAAGGTCCTCGCCCCCTGGGGTGCGGGCCCGTGGGGCGAGGTCGCCGTCCCCGTCTCACTGCCCGCCGCCCAGCTGCGCCACGAGTTCCGGCTGCCGACGCGGCGCATCGCCCGCGCGCGGCTGTACGCCACGGCCCTCGGGCTGTACGAGGCGCACCTCAACGGCCGCCGGGTCGGCGAGGACGTGCTCGCGCCCGGGTGGACCGACTACCACAAGCGGGTGCAGTACCAGACGTACGACGTCACCGGCCTGCTGCGGCCCGGCGCCAACGCCATCGGCGTCGACCTGGCCGCCGGCTGGTACGCGGGCAACCTCGGCTGGTTCGGCCCGCACCACTACGGCGAACGCCCCGCGCTGCTCGCGCAGTTGGAGGTCACCTACGCCGACGGCAGCGTCGAGCGGGTGCTGTCGGACACCGGCTGGCGCGGCACCGGCGGCCCCGTGACCGCCGCGGACCTCATGGCCGGCGAGGACCACGACGCCCGCCTGGAGACCCCCGGCTGGACCGCACCCGGCTTCGACGACTCCGGGTGGCTGCCCGCCGAGGCCGCCGACTCCGGCGGCACCGCGGTCGTCGCCCAGGTCGACGCGCCGACCCGGGTGGAGAGCGAGCTGCCCGCGCGAGAGGTCACCGAGCCCGCGCCCGGGGTGTTCGTCTTCGACCTCGGCCAGAACATGGTCGGCGCCGTCCGGCTGCGGGTGCAGGGCAAGGCCGGCACGGTCGTCACGCTGCGCCACGCCGAAGTCCTCAACCCCGACGGCACCCTGTACACCGCCAACCTGCGCACCGCCCGCGCCACCGACACGTACACCCTGCGCGGCGCGGCCGACGGCGAGGTCTACGAGCCGCGGTTCACCTTCCACGGCTTCCGCTACGTCGAGGTCACCGGCTACCCCGGCACGCCGCAGAAGAGCGCGGTCACCGGCCGGGTCATGCACACCGCCGCGCCGTTCACGATGGACTTCGAGACCAACGTGGCGACGCTGAACAAGCTGCACTCCAACATCACCTGGGGCCAGCGCGGCAACTTCCTGTCGGTGCCCACCGACACCCCGGCCCGCGACGAACGCCTCGGCTGGACCGGCGACATCAACGTCTTCGCGCCCACCGCCGCGTACACGATGGAGTCCGCGCGCTTCCTCACCAAGTGGCTGCACGACCTGCGCGACGACCAGGACACCGACGGCGCGTACCCCGACGTCGCCCCGTGGATCGGCCCCGTGGGCAAGGGCGTCGCCGGCTGGGGCGACGCCGGCACCACGGTGCCGTGGGCGCTGTACCAGGCGTACGGCGACACCCGGGTGCTGGAGCAGTCGTGGGACTCGATGCTGGAGTGGCTGGAGTACCTGAAGCGCAACAGCACCGGCTACCTGCGCCCCGCCTCGGGCTACGGCGACTGGCTCAACACTCAGGACGAGACCCCCAAGGACGTCATCGGCACCGCGTACTTCGCGCACAGCGCCGACCTCGTCGCCCGCATCGCCCGCGTCCTCGGCCGCGACCCGGCCCCGTACGACACGCTCTTCGGCGCCGTCCGCAAGGCATTCACGGCCGCGTACGTCTCCGAAGGCGGCGCCCGGATCAAGGGCGACACGCAGACCGCGTACGTCCTGGCGCTCTCCATGGACCTGCTGCCCGAGGACGCCCGGAAGCCCGCCGCCGACCGGCTCGTCGCGCTCGTCGAGGCCCGCGACTGGCACCTGTCCACCGGCTTCCTCGGCACCCCCCGGCTGCTGCCCGTGCTGACCGCCGCCGGCCGCACCGACGTCGCGTACCGGCTGCTGCACCAAGACACGTTCCCCGGCTGGGGCTACCAGATCGCCAACGGCGCCACCACCATGTGGGAGCGCTGGGACTCCATCAAGCCCGACGGCTCCTTCCAGGACGCGGGCATGAACTCCTTCAACCACTACGCCTACGGCTGCGTCGGCGAGTGGATGTACCGCCACATCACCGGCATCGCCCCCGCCGAGCCGGGCTTTCGCAAGCTGCTGATCAGGCCCCGCCCCGGCGGCGAGGTCGACCGGGCGCGCGGCAGGCTCAGCACGCTCTACGGCCCCGTCACCACCGACTGGCAGGAGCGCGACGGCCGGCTGCGGCTGGACGTGACGCTCCCCTTCAACACCACCGCCGAGGTCTGGGTCCCGGCCCGGTCCGCGGCGGACGTCTCCCGCGGCCGCGCCCGCTTCCTGCGGATGGAGGACGGCTGCGCCGTCTTCGCCGCGGGCGCGGGCACGCACCGCTTCACCAACTGACCCACACCCCACACGACAGCGACACCCCGCGCGGAAAGGCTTCGCGATGACCGTGAAAGCGGCTCTCAAGTCCCAGGCCATAGAGACACCCTCCTGGGCGTACGGCAACTCAGGCACACGCTTCAAGGTCTTCGCGCAGCCGGGGGTGCCGCGCACGCCCCAGGAGAAGCTGGACGACGCCGCCCGGGTGCACGAGCACACCGGCGTGGCGCCGATCGTCGCGCTGCACATCCCCTGGGACCGGGTCGAGGGCGCCGAGGGCTACGCGGCGCTCGCGGCGTACGCGAAGGAGCGGGGCCTCCGGCTCGGCGCGATCAACGCGAACGTCTTCCAGGACGACGACTACAAGCTCGGCTCGGTCACCCACCCGGACCCGGCGGTGCGGCGGAAGGCGCTGGCGCACCTGATGGAGTGCGTCGACATCATGGACGCCACCGGCTCGCGGGACCTGAAGCTCTGGTTCTCCGACGGCACCAACTACCCCGGCCAGGACGACGTGCGCGAGCGCCAGGACCGGCTGGCCGAGGCGCTCGCCGCGGTGTACGAGCGCCTCGGCGAGGGGCAGCGGATGCTGCTGGAGTACAAGCTCTTCGAGCCGGCGTTCTACCACATGGACGTGCCGGACTGGGGCACGGCGTACGCGCACTGCCTGCGCCTGGGCGACCGGGCGCAGGTGGTGGTGGACACCGGGCACCACGCGCCGGGCACGAACATCGAGTTCATCGTCGCGGTGCTGCTGCGGGAGGGGAAGCTCGGCGGCTTCGACTTCAACTCCCGCTTCTACGCCGACGACGACCTGATGGTCGGCGCGGCCGACCCGTTCCAGCTCTTCCGCCTCATGTACGAGGTCGTACGGGGCGGGGGCTTCGGCCCCGACGTGGCGTTCATGCTCGACCAGTGCCACAACATCGAGCAGAAGATCCCCGCGATCATCCGCTCGGTGATGAACGTCCAGGAGGCCACCGCCAAGGCGCTGCTCGTCGACCGCGAGGCGCTGGCCGCCGCGCAGCGCGAGGGCGACGTGCTGGGCGCCAACGCCGTGCTGATGGACGCCTACAACACCGACGTGCGGCCGCTGCTGGCCGAAGTGCGGCAGGAGATGGGCCTCGACCCCGACCCGGTGGCCGCGTACCGGCGCTCGGGGTGGGCCGAGCGG
>NZ_JACBXC010000005.1 GCF_013870535.1 Streptomyces phytophilus
ACCTGCGCCAGCAGTCCCCGCCGCACGTCCTCGGGCGCCGCCGAGGCCCGTACCGACTGCCGCGCCAGCTCCGCCAACTCCTCGTCCGTGAACCCGTGGTGCGTCCGCGCGAACTCGTACTGCGCCGCCAGCCGCGACCCGAACAGCAGCGGGTCGTCCGCCCCCAGCGCCATCGGTACCCCCGCGTCCCACAGCGCCCGCAGCGGCACGTCCTCCGGCCGCTCGTACACCCCCAGGGCCACGTTCGACGACGGGCACACCTCGCAGGCCACCCCCGCCGCCGCCAGCCGCGACAGCAGCCGCGGATCCTCGGCGGCGCGGATGCCGTGCCCGATGCGGCGCGCGTCCAGGTCGTCCAGGCAGTCGCGGACGCTCGTGGGCCCGGCCAGCTCGCCGCCGTGCGGGGCGGCCAGCAGGCCGCCCTCCCGGGCGATGGCGAAGGCGCGGTCGAAGTCGCGGGCGAAGCCGCGGCGCTCGTCGTTGGAGAGCCCGAAGCCGACGACGCCGCGGTCGGCGTAGCGCACGGCGAGGCGGGCGAGGGTACGGGCGTCGAGCGGGTGCTTCATGCGGTTCGCGGCGACCAGCACGCGCATCCCGATGCCGGTGTCCCGGGCGGTGGTCCCGACGGCGTCGAGGATGATCTCCAGCGCCGGGATCAGCCCGCCGAGGCGCGGCGCGTACGACGTGGGGTCGACCTGGATCTCCAGCCACCCCGAGCCGTCCGCGAGGTCCTCCTCCGCGGCCTCGCGCACCAGCCGCTGGATGTCCTCGGCCGAGCGCAGGCAGGAGCGGGCGAGGTCGTACAGCCGCTGGAAGCGGAACCAGCCGCGCTCGTCGGTCGCGCGCAGCTTCGGCGGCTCGCCGCTGCTCAGCGCCTCGGGCAGGTGCACGCCGTACTTGGCGGCCAGCTCGATGAGGGTGGCGGAGCGCATGGAGCCGGTGAAGTGCAGATGGAGATGCGCCTTCGGCAGGCGGCGTACGTCTCGTGCGGCGGGGCGGTGGTGGTGCTCCATGGAGAGATCTTGCCGCATCCGCGGGGGTGGGCGACACCGGCTCCTACGAACGAGGGCTTGCCCGGACGGCTGTCCGGACAAGCCCCGCCCGCGAACGTCATCAGTTATTGCGCCCCTACGGCGCCCCCTACGACGCCTCCGCCAGCAGCTTCTGGATCCGCGAGACGCCCTCGACCAGGTCCTCGTCCCCCAGCGCGTACGACAGCCGCAGATACCCCGGCGTCCCGAACGCCTCGCCCGGCACCACGGCCACCTCGGCCTCCTCCAGGATCACCTCGGCCAGCTCCACCGAGTCCGCCGGCCGCCGGCCGCGGATCTCCTTGCCGATCAGCCCCTTCACCGACGGGTACGCGTAGAACGCGCCCTCGGGCTCGGGGCACTCGACGCCCTCGATCTCGTTCAGCATCCGCACGATCGTCCGGCGCCGCCGGTCGAACGCCTCGCGCATCTTCGCCACCGCGTCCAGGTCGCCGGAGACGGCCGCCAGCGCGGCGGCCTGCGCGACGTTGGAGACGTTGGACGTGGCGTGCGACTGGAGGTTCGCCGCGGCCTTGATCACGTCCTTCGGGCCGATGGCCCAGCCGACCCGCCAGCCCGTCATCGCGTACGTCTTGGCCACGCCGTTGACCACGACGCACTTGTCGCGCAGCTCCGGCACGACCACCGGCAGCGAGTGGAACTCGGCGTTCCCGTAGACCAGGTGCTCGTAGATCTCGTCGGTCAGCACCCACAGCCCGTGCTCCGCGGCCCAGCGGCCGATCGCCTCGACCTGCTCGCGGGTGTAGACCGCGCCCGTCGGGTTGGACGGGGAGACGAAGAGCAGCACCTTCGAGCGCGGGGTGCGCGCGGCTTCGAGCTGCTCGACGGAGACCCGGTAGCCCGTGGTCTCGTCGGCGACCACGTCGACGGGCACGCCGCCGGCCAGCCGGATCGACTCGGGGTAGGTGGTCCAGTACGGGGTCGGGACGATGACCTCGTCGCCCGGGTCGAGCAGGGCGGCGAACGACTCGTAGATCGCCTGCTTCCCGCCGTTGGTGACGAGCACCTGGGCCGGCTCCACCTCGTAGCCCGAGTCGCGCGCGGTCTTCGCGGCGATGGCGGCCTTCAGCTCCGGCAGCCCGCCGGCGGGCGTGTAGCGGTGGTACGTCGGGTTGGTGCACGCTGCGATCGCGGCCTCGACGATGTAGTCGGGCGTCGGGAAGTCGGGCTCGCCGGCGCCGAAGCCGATCACCGGCCGGCCGGCCGCCTTGAGGGCCTTGGCCTTGGCATCCACGGCGAGCGTCGCGGACTCGGAGATGGCGCCGACGCGGGCCGACACCCGTCGTTCGGTCGGGGACTGGGACGCGGTGTTTGCAGCGGTCATGGGGCCCATCGTTCCAGACGGGCGGGGGGCGGGGCACGTGGGTTGCACGGCTGTCCGCGGGGCGCGCGGCGTACTCGTTCGACGGCAGCGCGTGAAACCCGTACACTCAACCACCGTGCCAGCCCCGGTGCAGATCTTGCACGCGCTCGTGAAGCCCCTGCAGGAATGCGTTAGGTTGGGATGACACAAAGGGTCGTAGCTCAATTGGTAGAGCACTGGTCTCCAAAACCAGCGGTTGGGGGTTCAAGTCCCTCCGGCCCTGCTACGCGCATCCCCTCAGGGGGTGCGTACGCAGTTCACAGCAGCCCCGCCGTGCGGCTCCACCGGGCGCGGCAGGCCAACGAACCGGGATCCAGGTGAGGACGAGTGACGGAAGCCTCCACCGCGACGCCTGACCGCCCCGAAGGCGACGCGAAACCCGCTCGCCGCGGCGGCAAGCGCGGCCGGAAGGGCCCGTTCGCCCGCCTGGCGCTCTTCTACCGCCAGATCGTCGCGGAGCTACGCAAGGTCGTCTGGCCGACGCGGAACCAGCTCACGACGTACACGACCGTCGTGATCATCTTCGTGGTGGTCATGATCGGCATCGTGACGGTGATCGACTTCGGGTTCACCGAGCTCATGCAGTACGTCTTCGGCTGAGCGAGCTGACTGAGCTGACCGATTCGCGTACGCCGCCCCGTAAGGTACGTAAGGTAGGCGACTGCATGTGCACATCCCCTTTTGAGCCAGGAAGAAGCAGCTACCGTGTCTGACCCGAACCTGAACGAGGCAGTCGCGACCGACGAGGTTGCCGGCGCAGCGCAGGCAGAGCCTGCCGAGCAGGTGGAGGCGGCCGAGACGGCGGCGGCAGAGGCCGGACCCGAGGACGCCCAGGCCGAGGACGCCCAGGCCGAGGACACCGAGACCGAGGCCGGCGAGGCCGAGGGCACCAAGGACGCCGCCGAGAGCGCGGCCACCGAGACGGCTGACGCCGAGACGGCTGACGCCGAGACGGCCGACGCCGAGGCGGCGGACGAGACCGCCGAGGACGAGGCGGCCGACGGCAGGACCGCCGAGGACGAGGCGGAGGCGGACGAGAAGCCCGACGAGGCGGACGGCGCCGCCGAGCCGGCCGAGGAAGCCGTCGACCCCGTCGACGCGCTGCGCCAGGAGCTGCGCGGCCTGCCCGGCGAGTGGTACGTGATCCACACCTACGCGGGCTACGAGAAGCGGGTCAAGGCCAACCTCGAACAGCGCGCCGTCTCCCTGAACGTCGAGGACTTCATCTACCAGGCCGAGGTGCCCGAGGAAGAAGTCGTCCAGATCAAGAACGGCGAGCGCAGGAACGTCCGGCAGAACAAGCTCCCGGGCTACGTCCTGGTGCGGATGGACCTGACGAACGAGTCGTGGGGCGTCGTACGCAACACCCCGGGCGTCACCGGCTTCGTCGGCAACGCCTACGACCCGTACCCGCTGACGCTCGACGAGATCGTCCGCATGCTCGCCCCGGAGGCCGAGGAGAAGGCCGCCCGCGAGGCCGCGGAGGCCGAGGGCAAGCCGGCGCCGTCCCGCAAGGTCGAGGTGCAGGTGCTCGACTTCGCCGTGGGCGACTCGGTCACCGTCACCGACGGCCCGTTCGCGACGCTGCAGGCGACGATCAACGAGATCAACGCCGACTCGAAGAAGGTCAAGGGCCTGGTGGAGATCTTCGGCCGGGAGACCCCGGTCGAGCTGAGCTTCGACCAGATCCAGAAGAACGACTGAGGGCTTCCCGCCCCGCCACGCTTCCGACCAGGTCAGACGGCTTTGCGGCCGCTCTGACCTGCTCGGTTTCAGGACCCGTACCCGAAACGGCTATCGTGGTGCGGTATGCCTCCATCCGGACGGTCTGGCAATCACCGGATCGAGGCGCAAACCTCTCATTCAAGGACCCGGAGAGACATGCCTCCCAAGAAGAAGAAGGTCACGGGGCTGATCAAGCTCCAGATCCAGGCCGGTGCCGCGAACCCGGCCCCGCCGGTCGGCCCCGCGCTGGGCCAGCACGGCGTGAACATCATGGAGTTCTGCAAGGCGTACAACGCCGCGACCGAGTCGCAGCGCGGCTGGGTCATCCCGGTGGAGATCACGGTCTACGAGGACCGCTCGTTCACCTTCATCACCAAGACGCCGCCGGCCGCGAAGATGATCCTCAAGGCCGCGGGCGTCGAGAAGGGCTCCGGCGAGCCGCACAAGACCAAGGTCGCGAAGATCACCCGCGACCAGGTCCGCGAGATCGCCACCACCAAGATGGCCGACCTCAACGCCAACGACCTGGACGCCGCCGAGAAGATCATCGCCGGCACCGCCCGCTCCATGGGCGTCACGGTCGAGGGCTGAGCGGCCCACGCCACCCGCAGCACCCTGTGGCAGGGCCGTGCGCCGGCCCGTACCACGACTCCGTACCGACACATCAGGAGCAGCAGTGAAGCGCAGCAAGGCACTCCGCGCCGGCGACGCCAAGGTCGACCGCACGCGGCAGTACGCACCCCTGGAGGCCGTCCGCCTCGCCAAGGAGACGTCCACGTCGAAGTTCGACGGCACCGTCGAGGTGGCCATGCGCCTGGGCATCGACCCGCGCAAGGCCGACCAGATGGTCCGCGGCACCGTGAACCTCCCGCACGGCACCGGCAAGACCGCCCGGGTCCTGGTCTTCGCGACCGGTGACCGTGCAGCGGCCGCGGAGGCCGCGGGCGCCGACATCGTCGGCGCCGACGAGCTGATCGACGAGGTGCAGAAGGGCCGCCTCGACTTCGACGCGGTCGTCGCCACCCCCGACCTCATGGGCAAGGTCGGCCGCCTCGGCCGGGTCCTCGGCCCGCGCGGTCTGATGCCGAACCCGAAGACCGGCACGGTCACGCCCGACGTGGCGAAGGCCGTCACCGAGATCAAGGGCGGCAAGATCGAGTTCCGCACCGACAAGCACTCCAACCTGCACTTCATCATCGGCAAGACCTCGTTCGACGAGCAGAAGCTGGTGGAGAACTACAGCGCGGCGCTGGAAGAGGTGCTGCGGCTCAAGCCGTCCGCGGCCAAGGGCCGTTACATCAAGAAGGCCACGATCACCACGACGATGGGCCCCGGCATCCCGGTGGACCCCGCGCGGGTGCGCAACCTCCTGACGGAGGACTCCGCGGTCTGACGGGCGCCGCCCGTTCGACAACCACGCATCATCTGTCACGGCCATGCAACGGGTCGGATCCGGAACGCCCATCGGGCACCGGGTCCGGCCCGTTTCTGGTGTTCACTGGCCGTACGGGCAGAACTCCTGCCCGAGAGCACGACCACCACGAGGGGGCGGGGATTTCCATGCACACGACCGTGAAGCGCGCGAGTGTCTCTCTGGGGGCGGCGCTGCTGCTCGCATTCGCGGCGGCCTGCGGGTCCGACTCCGGCGGCGGTGACGGCGGTTCGGGCAACGGGGGCGGCGACGGCGGCGACGGCGGCAGCGGGGCCGTACGGGGCGCGCAGGCCGCGCTCCAGGCGATCAACGAGAAGACCACGGGCGCGGAGTCGTCGAAGTTCGAGAGCACCATGGTCATGGGCGAGGCGATGACCACCGAGAACGAGGGCGAACTCGACTGGGCCGACGGCGCGATCGGCACCGCCACCGTCAAGTACACCGACGGCCAGATGGCTTCGTCGATCCAGATGATGGACGACGACGGCACGCTGGACGCCCGCTACCTGCCGGACGCCTACTACGCGGGCGTCGAGGGCGCGTTCCAGACGCAGTACCCGGACAAGAAGTGGATCCGCTACGACTACGACGACATGGCCGAGGTCATGGGCCCGTCCGGGGACTACATGAAGGACCAGATGCAGAACAGCACCCCGGGCCAGGCAGTGAAGCTGCTGCTGGCCTCCGAGGACGTCGAGGAGGTCGGCCAGGAGGAGGTGCGCGGCGTCCGGACCACGCACTACTCCGGCACCGTGGACGTCTCCGACCTGGCCCGCGCGTCGTCCAAGACGCTGAGCGAGGACCAGCTGTCGGACCTGGAGGACCAGCTCGAAGCGTCCGGCGTCACCACCCAGACCGTCGACATCTGGGTGGACGAGAACGACCTCATGATCAAGCGTGAGGAGTCGGGGAAGATGACGGGCGGCGAGTTCAGCACCACCGTCTACTACTCGGACTACGGCGTCGACGTGAACGTCGAGGAGCCCTCGGCCGCCGAGAGCATCGACTTCACCGAAATCCAGTAGCAGCGGGCGGAGTTGCCCGATCCGCTAGCGTGTTCCCTTCCATTGTCCGGGACACGTGTACCCGGAGGGAAAGGATGACGATGCGTTCGACGTTCATACGGGGCGGAGCCGCGCTCGGCGCGGCCGCCCTCGCCCTGACCGCCTTCACCGCCTGCGGCGACGACGGGGGAGACGGCAAGGCGACCGGCAAGAAGGGCGGGAACGCCGGTCAGCCGGTCGACGTCACGCCCGCAGCCGCCGTCCGCAAGGCCACGGAGAAGGCGGAGGACTTCACCTCCCTTGAGTACCGGATGGCCGGCGAGGTCCCCGGTGAGGGCACGATGGAGGGCACCGGGGCCATCAGCATGGACCCGCCGGCCATGCAGATGAAGATGACGATGGACGGGGCGACCGCCGCCGAGAGCGGCGAGGTGGAGATACGTCTCGTCGACGACGCGATGTTCATGAACGCCGGCCCCGAGGCCGCCGCCGAGATGGACGGCAAGACCTGGCTGAGGATCGGCATGTCCGAGGACGGGGCGGGCGGCGGCGAGAACCCGCTGCTGGAGCTGAAGCAGGCGGACGACAACCCCGCCGAGGAAGCCCAGATGATGAACGCGGCCGAGGACCTGGAGAGGGTCGGCGAGGAGAAGATCGAGGGGGTGCAGACCACCCGCTACACCGGCACGGTCACCCTCGACGACCTCCGCGCGGACCTGAAGGGCAAGGACGCGAAGACGAAGAAGGACCGCCAGAAGCAGATCGACGAGATGGCGGAGCAGGGCTTCGACGAGTTCACCATGGACATGTGGATCGACGGCGAGGACCACACCAAGCAGTTCCGCATGCAGGCCGAGACGAAGGAGGGTCCGCTCGACACCACCATGACCTTCCTGAGCTACAACGAGCCCGTCACGGTGGAGGCCCCGCCGGCGTCCGAGACGGCGGACATGGACGCCATGATGAAGGAAGCGGACGAGGGCGGCGGCGCGTAGCCCCCGCGTCCACGTCGCGTACGGACCGGCCGTCCCGGGGCGATTTGCCCGCGGGGCGGCCGCTGCCGTACGATTCCCGCTTGTAGCCAAAGACCGCTGGCTGCCGCCGTACGCCCGCAGGGGAGTGCGGTGGCCGAAGGTTCCGCGTACGCCGCGGACGGCCCGCGCAGGTGAATGAGGAAGACCCTCCCGATGGGCCCCGTGCCCGTACGGTCGTGTCACGCCCCGTGCGCCTGCGCCGGGGCGTTTGCCGTGTGCGAGGGCCTCGTGCATCCGAAGGGCGGTCCCATCACCCGGAAGGAGGCCGAGGCTCATGGCGACGCCGGACAAGGTCGAGGCCGTCAAGGAGATCGCGGACAAGCTCCGCGGCTCCAACGCGGCCGTCGTGACCGCGTACACCGGACTGAGCGTGGCGCAGCTGAAGGATCTGCGCCGTTCTCTCGGAGAGAACGCGCAGTACCGAGTGGTGAAGAACACGCTGACCAAGATCGCGGCGAAGGAGGCCGGGCTCGACCAGCTCGACGAGCACCTCCAGGGCTCGACCGCTGTCGCCTTCGTGACCGGTGACCCGGTCGAGGCGGCCAAGGGGCTGCGTAACTTCGCCAAGGACAACCCCGCGCTCGTCATCAAGGGCGGTGTCCTCGACGGCAAGGCCCTGAGCGCCGCGGAGATCAACAAGCTTGCGGACCTTGAGTCCCGCGAGGTGCTGCTCGCCAAGCTGGCCGGTGGCATGAAGGCGTCCATGGCGAAGGCCGCGGCGACCTTCCAGGCCCCGCTCACGAAGTTCGTCCGCACCGCGGACGCGCTGCGCGACAAGGTCGAGCAGGGCGGTGCCGGTACGCCGGCTCCCGCCGACGCCGCGGAGTAGCGATCCCGCTCTCTGTGGCTAGGGGGCACCCCCACGCGAAGCCGTGGGGGAGGGCGCCCGCCGCACTGACGCATCAGTACAACCGGCACCAGCCGACTTAGTGGAAGGACCGCCATCATGGCGAAGCTCAGCCAGGACGACCTGCTCGCGCAGTTCGAGGAGATGACCCTTCTTGAGCTGTCGGACTTCGTGAAGAAGTTCGAGGAGAAGTTCGACGTCGAGGCCGCCGCGCCGGCCGCCGTCATCGCCGCTCCGGGTGGCGGCGGCGCCGCGCCCGAGGCCGCCGAGGAGAAGGACGAGTTCGACGTCGTCCTCACCGGCGCCGGCGAGAAGAAGATCCAGGTCATCAAGGTCGTGCGCGAGCTGACCTCGCTCGGCCTGAAGGAGGCCAAGGAGCTGGTCGACGGCACGCCGAAGCCGGTTCTGGAGAAGGTCAACAAGGAGGCCGCGGAGAAGGCCAAGGACTCCCTTGAGAGCGCCGGCGCCTCCGTCGAGGTCAAGTGACCTCGTCCCGGCCGGTCGGGGCCCTGTGAGCCCGGCCCGCCGGGGCTGACGGCCCCGTGCCGCCACCGAGGGCGATCACCCATCCGGGTGGTCGCCCTCGCTGCGTTGCCGGGCCCCTCGGCCGGAGCGCTTGCCCCGCGCGCACCTGCGGGTATGGTGATCTTCACCGGCCGGGATGCCCCGACATGATCCCCCTGGGGCAGGGGGGCCTTGACGAACGGCCAGCGGCGCGCGATTCTCAGGTCGTCACATCGGTCCGTACTCCGAGGCATGGATCGGTGACTGAGTGGGAATGGCTTCAAGCGCGAAGGCATCCGGTATTCGGCATAACTTCAGGGGAGGCCCCACGCGAGGCGGGTGCTCCTCAGGCAGGGAGAGATCGACGATTTGCTGGTCTCCAGCCTCCGCTGGACATCAGTGTGGCGAGTCGCTACACTGACCCTTTGCGCTGCCTGTTAACTGCCCCCTGCCCGTCACCAGGGGTCTGTCCAGAGCTCGTACGATCTTGAGAGACACGCTTTGACCTGGGCGTTCTCCTCCCCGTGTGGGTTTTGGGACCGGTACGCGCGTAGTGAGTCCGAGCCCTCGGAAGGACCCCTCTTGGCCGCCTCGCGCACCGCCTCGACCGCTAGTACGAACAACGGCGCCAGCACCGCCCCGCTGCGCATCTCTTTCGCGAAGATCAAGGAACCCCTTGAGGTTCCGAACCTCCTTGCGCTCCAGACTGAGAGCTTCGACTGGCTCCTCGGCAACGACGCCTGGAAGGCTCGTGTCGAGGAGGCCCTGGATCATGGACAGGACGTCCCCACCAAGTCCGGCCTTGAGGAGATCTTCGAGGAGATCTCCCCGATCGAGGACTTCTCCGGGTCGATGTCGCTGACCTTCCGCGACCACCGCTTCGAGCCCCCGAAGAACTCCATCGACGAGTGCAAGGAGCGCGACTTCACGTACGCCGCGCCGCTCTTCGTCACCGCCGAGTTCACCAACAACGAGACCGGCGAGATCAAGTCCCAGACGGTCTTCATGGGCGACTTCCCGCTCATGACCGACAAGGGCACCTTCGTGATCAACGGCACCGAGCGTGTCGTGGTCTCGCAGCTCGTCCGGTCGCCGGGCGTCTACTTCGACTCCTCGATCGACAAGACCTCCGACAAGGACATCTTCTCCGTCAAGGTCATCCCCTCCCGGGGTGCCTGGCTGGAGATGGAGATCGACAAGCGCGACATGGTCGGTGTGCGCATCGACCGCAAGCGCAAGCAGTCGATCACCGTGCTGCTCAAGGCGCTCGGCTGGACGAACGAGCAGATCCTTGAGGAGTTCGGCGAGTACGAGTCCATGCGCGCCACCCTGGAGAAGGACCACACCCAGGGCCAGGACGACGCGCTGCTCGACATCTACCGCAAGCTGCGTCCGGGCGAGCCGCCGACCAAGGAGGCCGCGCAGACGCTGCTGGAGAACCTGTACTTCAACCCCAAGCGCTACGACCTCGCCAAGGTCGGCCGCTACAAGATCAACAAGAAGCTGGGCGCCGCCGCGCCGCTCAACGCGGGCACGCTGACGGTCGAGGACATCATCGCCTCGATCAAGTACCTCGTGAAGCTGCACGCCGGCGAGGTCGAGACCGTCGGGGACAACGGCCAGTCCGTGGTCGTCGAGACCGACGACATCGACCACTTCGGCAACCGCCGCATCCGCAACGTCGGCGAGCTGATCCAGAACCAGGTGCGTACGGGCCTCGCCCGGATGGAGCGCGTCGTGCGCGAGCGCATGACGACCCAGGACGTCGAGGCGATCACGCCGCAGACCCTGATCAACATCCGGCCGGTCGTCGCCTCCATCAAGGAGTTCTTCGGCACCAGCCAGCTGTCGCAGTTCATGGACCAGACGAACCCGCTGTCCGGTCTGACCCACAAGCGCCGGCTGAACGCGCTCGGCCCCGGCGGCCTGTCCCGTGAGCGGGCCGGCTTCGAGGTCCGCGACGTGCACCCGTCGCACTACGGCCGCATGTGTCCCATCGAGACGCCGGAAGGCCCGAACATCGGCCTGATCGGCTCGCTCGCCTCGTACGGCCGGGTCAACGCCTTCGGCTTCATCGAGACCCCGTACCGCAAGGTCGTCGAGGGCATCGTCACCGACGACGTGGACTACCTGACGGCCGACGAGGAGGACCGCTTCGTCATCGCGCAGGCCAACGCGCCGCTGACGAACGACCTGCACTTCGCCGAGAACCGCGTCCTGGTCCGCCGCCGCGGCGGCGAGGTCGACTACATCCCCGGCGACGACGTCGACTACATGGACGTCTCGCCGCGCCAGATGGTGTCGGTCGCGACCGCGATGATCCCCTTCCTGGAGCACGACGACGCCAACCGCGCGCTCATGGGCTCGAACATGATGCGCCAGGCCGTGCCGCTGATCAGGGCCGAGGCCCCGCTCGTCGGCACCGGCATGGAGTACCGCTGCGCGGTCGACGCCGGCGACGTCATCAAGGCCGAGAAGGACGGCGTGGTCCAGGAGGTCTCCGCGGACTACGTCACCGTCGCCAACGACGACGGCACCTACACCACGTACCGCGTCAACAAGTTCCACCGCTCCAACCAGGGCACCTCCTTCAACCAGAAGGTGCTCGTGGACGAGGGCTCCCGCGTCATCGAGGGCCAGGTGCTCGCCGACGGCCCCTCGACCGACGAGGGCGAGATGGCGCTCGGCAAGAACCTCCTGGTGGCGTTCATGCCGTGGGAGGGCCACAACTACGAGGACGCCATCATCCTCAGCCAGCGCCTCGTGCAGGACGACGTCCTGTCCTCGATCCACATCGAGGAGCACGAGGTCGACGCCCGCGACACCAAGCTGGGCCCCGAGGAGATCACCCGGGACATCCCGAACGTCTCCGAGGAGGTCCTCGCCGACCTCGACGAGCGCGGCATCATCCGCATCGGCGCCGAGGTCGTCGCCGGCGACATCCTGGTCGGCAAGGTCACGCCCAAGGGCGAGACCGAGCTGACCCCGGAGGAGCGGCTGCTGCGCGCGATCTTCGGCGAGAAGGCCCGCGAGGTCCGCGACACGTCCCTGAAGGTCCCGCACGGCGAGACCGGCCGCGTCATCGGCGTCCGCGTCTTCGACCGCGAGGAGGGCGACGAGCTGCCGCCCGGCGTGAACCAGCTCGTCCGCGTCTACGTCGCCCAGAAGCGCAAGATCACCGACGGCGACAAGCTCGCCGGCCGGCACGGCAACAAGGGCGTCATCGCCAAGATCCTGCCGATCGAGGACATGCCGTTCATGGAGGACGGCCACCCGGTCGACATCATCCTCAACCCCCTCGGCGTGCCCTCCCGGATGAACCCGGGCCAGGTGCTGGAGATCCACCTGGGCTGGCTCGCCGCCCAGGGCTGGGACGTCGCCGGCATCAAGGAGGAGTGGGCCGAGCGCCTGCAGGGCATCGGCGCCGACCAGGTCGCCTCCGGTACGAACGTCGCGACGCCGGTCTTCGACGGCGCCCGCGAGGACGAGCTGGCCGGCCTGATCCAGAACACCCTGCCCAACCGCGACGGCGACCGCATGGTGCAGCCGTCCGGCAAGGCGCAGCTGTTCGACGGCCGCTCGGGCGAGCCGTTCCCGGAGCCGATCTCCGTCGGCTACATGTACATCCTCAAGCTGCACCACCTCGTGGACGACAAGCTCCACGCCCGGTCCACCGGCCCGTACTCGATGATCACCCAGCAGCCGCTGGGCGGTAAGGCGCAGTTCGGCGGCCAGCGGTTCGGCGAGATGGAGGTGTGGGCCCTGGAGGCGTACGGCGCCGCCTACGCGCTGCAGGAGCTCCTCACCATCAAGTCGGACGACGTGACCGGCCGCGTGAAGGTCTACGAGGCCATCGTCAAGGGCGAGAACATCCCCGAGCCGGGCATCCCCGAGTCGTTCAAGGTGCTCATCAAGGAGATGCAGTCTCTGTGCCTGAACGTGGAGGTGCTCTCCTCCGACGGCATGTCCATCGAGATGCGCGACACGGACGAGGACGTCTTCCGTGCCGCCGAAGAGCTTGGCATCGACCTGTCCCGGCGCGAGCCGAGCAGCGTCGAAGAGGTCTGACGGGTCCGGTGGCGGCTTCCTTCGAAGCCGCCGCCTCCCCCTCGGCCCTGGCGGGCCTGGGAGGCAACCCCTCCCGCGACCCGCGATCAGACCCTATTGACACACGACCCTGAGAGGGATTGACGAGAGTGCTCGACGTCAACTTCTTCGACGAGCTGCGGATCGGCCTTGCGACCGCGGACGACATCCGGACCTGGTCCCACGGCGAGGTCAAGAAGCCCGAGACCATCAACTACCGCACCCTCAAGCCCGAGAAGGACGGCCTCTTCTGCGAGAAGATCTTCGGCCCCACCCGGGACTGGGAGTGCTACTGCGGCAAGTACAAGCGCGTCCGCTTCAAGGGCATCATCTGTGAGCGCTGCGGCGTCGAGGTGACCCGCGCCAAGGTGCGCCGTGAGCGGATGGGCCACATTGAGCTGGCCGCGCCCGTCACGCACATCTGGTACTTCAAGGGCGTCCCGTCGCGCCTCGGCTACCTGCTCGACCTGGCGCCGAAGGACCTGGAGAAGGTCATCTACTTCGCCGCCTACATGATCACGTGGGTGGACGACGAGCGCCGCCAGCGCGACCTGTCGTCGCTGGAGGCGCAGATCTCCGTCGAGCGCCAGCAGATCGAGCAGCGCCGCGACGGCGACCTGGAGGCCCGGGCCAAGAAGCAGGAGGCCGACCTGGCCGAGCTGGAGGCCGAGGGCGCCAAGGCCGACGTGCGCCGCAAGGTGCGCGAGGGCGGCGAGCGCGAGATGAAGCAGCTCCGCGACCGGGCCCAGCGTGAGCTGGACCGCCTGGACGAGGTGTGGAACCGCTTCAAGAACCTCAAGGTCCAGGACCTGGAGGGCGACGAGCTGCTCTACCGCGAGCTGCGCGACCGCTTCGGCACGTACTTCCAGGGCGGCATGGGCGCCGCGGCGCTGCAGAAGCGCCTGGAGTCCTTCGACCTGGACGAGGAGGCGGAGAAGCTCCGCGAGATCATCCGCACCGGCAAGGGCCAGAAGAAGACCCGCGCCCTGAAGCGGCTGAAGGTCGTCTCCGCGTTCCAGCACACCCGCAACAGCCCCAACGGCATGGTGCTGGACTGCGTGCCGGTGATCCCGCCGGACCTGCGTCCGATGGTGCAGCTCGACGGTGGCCGCTTCGCGACCTCCGACCTCAACGACCTGTACCGCCGCGTCATCAACCGCAACAACCGGCTGAAGCGGCTGCTCGACCTCGGCGCGCCCGAGATCATCGTCAACAACGAGAAGCGCATGCTGCAGGAGGCCGTCGACGCGCTGTTCGACAACGGCCGCCGCGGCCGGCCGGTGACCGGCCCGGGCAACCGCCCGCTGAAGTCGCTGTCCGACATGCTCAAGGGCAAGCAGGGCCGCTTCCGGCAGAACCTGCTCGGCAAGCGCGTCGACTACTCGGCCCGCTCCGTCATCGTCGTCGGCCCGCAGCTCAAGCTGCACCAGTGCGGCCTGCCCAAGGCCATGGCGCTGGAGCTCTTCAAGCCGTTCGTGATGAAGCGCCTGGTGGACCTGAACCACGCGCAGAACATCAAGAGCGCCAAGCGCATGGTCGAGCGCGGCCGCACGGTCGTGTACGACGTGCTGGAAGAGGTCATCGCCGAGCACCCGGTGCTGCTGAACCGCGCGCCGACGCTGCACCGCCTCGGCATCCAGGCGTTCGAGCCGCAGCTCGTCGAGGGCAAGGCCATCCAGATCCACCCGCTCGTCTGCACCGCGTTCAACGCGGACTTCGACGGCGACCAGATGGCCGTGCACCTCCCGCTGTCCGCGGAGGCGCAGGCCGAGGCCCGCATCCTCATGCTGTCCTCGAACAACATCCTCAAGCCGGCCGACGGCCGGCCGGTGACCATGCCCACCCAGGACATGGTGCTCGGGCTGTTCTTCCTCACCACCGACGAGATCGAGGGCGAGAAGAAGGGCGAGGAGCGGTCGTTCGCCTCGGTCGCCGAGGCGATCATGGCCTTCGACGCCGGCGAGCTGTCGCTCCAGGCGAACGTCGACATCCGCTTCCCGGTCGGCTCCGTGCCGCCGCGCGGCTGGACGCCGCCGGTGCCCGAGGGCGAGTCCGCGGCGGACTCGGACTGGCAGCCGGGCGACCCGTTCCGGCTGCGTACGACCCTGGGCCGCGCGCTCTTCAACGAGCTGTTGCCCGAGGACTACCCGTTCATCCACTACACCGTCGGCAAGAAGCAGCTCTCCGAGATCGTCAACGACCTCGCCGAGCGCTACCCGAAGGTGCTCGTCGCGCAGACCCTGGACAACCTGAAGTCCTCGGGCTTCTACTGGGCCACCCACTCCGGCGTCACCATCGCCATCTCGGACGTGGTCGTGCCGGAGGCGAAGAAGGAGATCATCGCCGGGTACGAGGCCCAGGACGAGAAGGTCCAGAAGCAGTACGAGCGCGGCCTGATCACCAAGGACGAGCGCACCCAGGAACTCATCGCGATCTGGACCAAGGCGACCAACGAGGTCGCCGAGGCCATGAACGAGAACTTCCCGAAGACCAACCCGATCTTCATGATGGTCAACTCGGGTGCGCGCGGAAACATGATGCAGATGCGGCAGATCGCGGGTATGCGCGGTCTGGTGTCCAACGCCAAGAACGAGACCATCCCGCGGCCGATCAAGTCCTCGTTCCGCGAGGGCCTGTCCGTGCTGGAGTACTTCATCTCCACGCACGGCGCCCGCAAGGGTCTCGCCGACACCGCGCTGCGCACCGCCGACTCCGGGTACCTGACCCGGCGCCTGGTGGACGTCTCGCAGGACGTGATCATCCGCGAGGAGGACTGCGGCACCGACCGCGGCCTGAAGCTGAAGATCGCGTCGACCGGCTCCGACGGCGTACTCCGCAAGGAAGAGGACGTCGAGACCTCGGTGTACGCGCGCTGCCTCGCCGAGGACATCGTCGTCGACGGCAAGGTGCTGGCCCCGGCCGGCACCGACCTGGGCGACGTGCTCATCGACGAGCTGATCCGCCACGGCGTGGCGACGGTCAAGACCCGCTCGGTGCTCACCTGCGAGTCCGCCGTCGGCACCTGCGCCATGTGCTACGGCCGTTCGCTGGCCACCGGCAAGCTGGTGGACATCGGCGAGGCCGTGGGCATCATCGCCGCCCAGTCCATCGGCGAGCCCGGCACCCAGCTGACGATGCGCACCTTCCACACCGGCGGTGTGGCGGGTGAGGACATCACCCAGGGTCTGCCGCGTGTCGTCGAGCTCTTCGAGGCCCGTACGCCCAAGGGCGTGGCGCCGATCTCGGAGGCCGCGGGCCGGGTGCGGATCGAGGAGACGGAGAAGACCAAGAAGGTCGTCGTCACCCCCGACGACGGTTCCGACGAGGTCGCGTACGGCGTGTCCAAGCGCGCCCGTCTCACCGCAGGCGAGGGCGACCACGTCCAGGTCGGCCAGAAGCTGACCGTGGGCACGGAGAACCCGCACGACGTGCTGCGCATCCTCGGCCAGCGGGCCGTGCAGGTCCACCTGGTCGGCGAGGTGCAGAAGGTCTACAACAGCCAGGGCGTGTCCATCCACGACAAGCACATCGAGATCATCATCCGGCAGATGCTGCGCCGGGTGACGATCATCGAGTCCGGCGACGCGGAGCTGCTGCCGGGCGAGCTGGTCGAGCGCTCGAAGTTCGAGCAGGAGAACCGGCGCGTGGTCGCCGAGGGCGGCCAGCCGGCCTCCGGCCGGCCGCAGCTCATGGGCATCACGAAGGCGTCGCTGGCCACCGAGTCGTGGCTGTCGGCGGCGTCGTTCCAGGAGACGACCCGGGTGCTGACCGACGCGGCGATCAACGCCAAGTCGGACTCCCTGATCGGCCTCAAGGAGAACGTGATCATCGGCAAGCTGATCCCGGCCGGTACGGGCCTGTCCCGCTACCGCAACATCCGGGTGGAGCCCACCGAGGAGGCCAAGGCCGCGATGTACTCGACCGTCGGCTACGACGACATCGACTACTCGCCCTTCGGCACCGGCTCCGGCCAGGCGGTCCCGCTGGAGGACTACGACTACGGTCCGTACAACCAGTAGGGCGGCCTGCGTCACCGCACGCCCCGCAGGGCGGCTCTCCCCCGGGAGAGCCGCCCTGCGGCGTTCCAGGGGCCTCTCCGGGGCCGTGGGGGCCCCTGGCGGGTCCCGGCGGCTCCCGGGCGGTCCCCGCCGCCCCGGGGTCGGTGAACGCCCTGTGCGGGGCTACCATGAAACAGCGCGCGAACCGGACAACGTGATGTACAGGGGGCGCACGGCGACGCGAACTTCCCGCCGCCGCACCGGAACTCCCTCGGCGCCCCGAGCGTCCAGCAGAATAGAAAGCACGCGGCACGCGGATGCCGCGGGTGGGGAGGTTCCTGAGTGTCCATGCAGCCGTGGGACCAAAGCCGGCCTCCGTCCATGCGTGCCTCGCACGCCGACCGGGAGCGGACGGTCGATGTGATCAAGGCCGGGTTCGCCGAGGGCAGGCTCACCCAGCCGGAGTACGAGCAGCGCATGTCGACGGCGTACGAGGCGCAGACCTACGGCGAGCTGCACCTGCTCATCTCCGACCTGCCACAGGGCCCCGTCGGCATTCCGACGATGCCGGCCGTGGTGCCGCGCACCTTCCAGCCCGTACCCGTCCTGCCGCCCCCAGCGGGCACGAACAGCACGGCGATCGGCGCGCTGGTGTGCGGGGCGCTGGTGCCGGTGGTCGGCGTGACGTTCATCCCGGCGATCATCCTGGGGCACAAGGCGCGCGCCGAGATCCGCAGGACCGGCGAGCAGGGCGACGGCATGGCGCTTGCGGGCCTGGTCATCGGCTATCTGGCGCTGAGCTTCGTGGCGTTCATCGCCCTCATCGTGGCCGCCGTGGCCAGCAGCGGCGCATAACTGTACCCGGGTCCGTCGTCCCTTATGTCTTTTTGTTTTGACCGGAGCGGGTGGCTGTAGGTACCCTCTGACCTTGTGCCTGGGGTGTCCCCGGGTCTTCGCGTGCGCGGGGGCGCTCCCGCGAAGGCGCCGAGGCTGTGACACCGAAGAGCTGCACTTCCCCGTGAGACTGGCGGGGACGTACGGGGCTTGCGACACACCCGACCGCGTGGGTCGGGGGCCGGCCGGTCTTCACGGACAAACCCCAGGTTAGAAGTATCGAGATCGGCACACAGAAACCGGAGAAACCGTGCCTACGATCCAGCAGCTGGTCCGCAAGGGCCGGCAGGACAAGGTCGAGAAGAACAAGACGCCCGCGCTTGAGGGTTCGCCCCAGCGCCGCGGCGTTTGCACGCGTGTGTTCACCACCACCCCGAAGAAGCCGAACTCGGCCCTGCGTAAGGTCGCGCGTGTGCGTCTGACCAGCGGGATCGAGGTCACCGCTTACATCCCGGGTGAGGGGCACAACCTGCAGGAGCACTCGATCGTGCTCGTGCGCGGTGGCCGTGTGAAGGACCTGCCGGGCGTTCGCTACAAGATCATCCGTGGTTCGCTCGACACCCAGGGTGTCAAGAACCGCAAGCAGGCCCGCAGCCGCTACGGCGCCAAGAAGGAGAAGTAAGCATGCCTCGTAAGGGCCCCGCCCCGAAGCGACCGGTGCACATCGACCCGGTCTACAACTCTCCTCTGGTGACCTCCCTGATCAACAAGGTGCTGCTGCACGGCAAGCGCTCCACCGCCGAGCGCATCGTGTACGGCGCCATGGAGGGCCTGCGCGAGAAGACCGGCAACGACCCGGTCATCACGCTGAAGCGCGCCCTGGAGAACGTCAAGCCGGCCATCGAGGTCAAGTCCCGCCGCGTCGGTGGCGCGACGTACCAGGTCCCGGTCGAGGTCAAGCCCGGCCGGTCCGCCACGCTCGCGCTGCGCTGGCTCGTGGGTTACTCCCGCGCCCGCCGCGAGAAGACGATGACCGAGCGGCTCATGAACGAGCTGCTGGACGCCAGCAACGGCCTGGGCGCCTCCGTCAAGCGCCGCGAGGACACCCACAAGATGGCCGACGCCAACAAGGCCTTCGCGCACTACCGCTGGTAGTCGAGAACCCCGTAGTTACGAGAGAGAAGACTGAGCCAACATGGCCACCACTTCACTTGACCTGGCCAAGGTCCGCAACATTGGGATCATGGCCCACATCGACGCGGGCAAGACGACCACCACCGAGCGGATCCTGTACTACACCGGTGTCTCGTACAAGATCGGTGAGGTCCACGACGGCGCAGCCACGATGGACTGGATGGCGCAGGAGCAGGAGCGCGGCATCACGATCACGTCTGCCGCGACGACCTGCCACTGGCCGCTCGATGAGGTCGACCACACCATCAACATCATCGACACCCCGGGCCACGTCGACTTCACCGTCGAGGTGGAGCGCTCGCTGCGCGTGCTCGACGGTGCGGTGACGGTGTTCGACGGTGTGGCCGGGGTCGAGCCGCAGTCCGAGACCGTGTGGCGCCAGGCCGACCGCTACGGCGTCCCGCGCATCTGCTTCGTCAACAAGCTGGACCGCACGGGCGCCGAGTTCCACCGCTGCGTCGACATGATCACCGACCGGCTGGGCGCGACCCCGCTGGTCATGCAGCTCCCGATCGGCACCGAGGCCGACTTCAAGGGCGTCGTGGACCTGGTCCGCATGAAGGCGTTCGTCTGGTCGCCCGAGGCCAAGCTCGGCGAGGCGTACGACGTCGTCGACATCCCCGAGACGCACCTTGAGGCGGCCGACGAGTGGCGGGGCACGCTGCTCGAAGCCGTCGCCGAGAACGACGAGGAGATGATGGAGCTGTACCTGGAGGGCGAGGAGCCCACCGAGGAGCAGCTCCACGCGGCCGTGCGCCGTATCACCATCAACTCCGGCAAGGGCGAGGGCACCACCGTCACCCCGGTGTTCTGCGGCACCGCGTTCAAGAACAAGGGCGTGCAGCCCCTGCTGGACGCGATCGTGCGGTACCTGCCGTCGCCGCTGGACGTCGAGGCCATCGAGGGGCACGCCGTCGGCAACCCCGACGAGGTCATCGTCCGCCGTCCTTCGGAGGAGGAGCCGCTCTCCGCGCTCGCCTTCAAGATCGCCAGCGACCCGCACCTGGGCAAGCTGACGTTCATCCGGGTCTACTCGGGCCGGCTGAACTCCGGCTCGCAGGTGCAGAACTCGGTCAAGGGCCGCAAGGAGCGCATCGGCAAGATCTACCGGATGCACGCCAACAAGCGTGAGGAGATCGAATCGGTGGGTGCCGGCGACATCGTCGCCGTCATGGGTCTGAAGCAGACCACCACCGGCGAGACCCTCAGCGACCCGGCGAAGCCGGTGATCCTGGAGTCCATGGACTTCCCGGCCCCGGTGATCGAGGTCGCCATCGAGCCGAAGTCCAAGGGCGACCAGGAGAAGCTGGGCGTCGCGATCCAGCGCCTCGCCGAGGAGGACCCGTCTTTCCGGGTCAAGACCGACGAGGAGACCGGCCAGACCATCATCTCGGGCATGGGCGAACTGCACCTGGACGTGCTGGTCGACCGTATGAAGCGCGAGTTCAAGGTCGAGGCGAACGTCGGTAAGCCGCAGGTGGCGTACCGCGAGACGGTTCGCCGGCCGGTGGCGAAGCACGAGTACACGCACAAGAAGCAGACCGGCGGCTCCGGCCAGTTCGCGCGCGTCATCATCGCGCTCGAACCGCTGGAGGGCGACGGCTACGAGTTCGTCAACGAGGTCACCGGCGGCCGCATCCCCAAGGAGTACATCCCCTCGGTGGACGCGGGCAGCCAGGAGGCCATGGAATTCGGCATCCTCGCCGGATACCCGCTGACGGGCGTGCGTGTGCGCCTGCTGGACGGTGCCTACCACGAGGTGGACTCGTCCGAGATGGCCTTCAAGATCGCCGGCTCGATGGCCTTCAAGGAGGCCGCCCGCAAGGCCGCTCCGGTCCTGCTGGAGCCGATGATGAAGGTCGAGGTCACGACGCCCGAGGACTACATGGGCGACGTGATCGGCGACATCAACTCGCGCCGTGGACAGATCCAGTCCATGGAGGACCGGAGCGGTGCCAAGCTGGTCACCGGTCTGGTCCCGCTGTCGGAGATGTTCGGCTACGTCGGCGACCTGCGCAGCAAGACGTCCGGCCGGGCGAGCTACTCCATGCAGTTCGACTCCTACGCCGAGGTTCCCAAGAACGTCGCCGAGGAGATCATCGCGAAGGCCAAGGGCGAGTGAAGCCGTAGGCTGTAGCAAACGGCATACAGGGTATACCGCCGCAGATCCCTCAGGGAGCTGTGGCGGGCACCCCGGCTGCCGACCACAGGCGGACAGGTCAAGGGCATCCCCCTAGGGGTCCTGACCGGTTCGGAACGACCACCTGAACCCCTCCGTAGAAGGCGGGGGGCGTACAGCACCAGTCCACAGGAGGACCCCAGTGGCGAAGGCGAAGTTCGAGCGGACTAAGCCGCACGTCAACATCGGCACCATCGGTCATATCGACCACGGCAAGACCACTCTTACCGCGGCGATCACCAAGGTGCTGCACGACGCTTATCCGGACCTGAACGAGGCTTCGGCCTTCGACCAGATCGACAAGGCTCCGGAAGAGAAGCAGCGCGGTATTACGATCTCCATCGCGCACGTCGAATACCAGACCGAGTCGCGGCACTATGCGCACGTCGACTGCCCTGGTCACGCGGACTACATCAAGAACATGATCACCGGTGCCGCCCAGATGGACGGCGCGATCCTCGTGGTCGCCGCCACCGACGGTCCGATGCCGCAGACCAAGGAGCACGTGCTGCTCGCCCGCCAGGTCGGCGTGCCGTACATCGTCGTCGCGCTGAACAAGGCCGACATGGTGGACGACGAAGAGATCATGGAGCTCGTCGAGCTTGAGGTCCGTGAGCTTCTCTCCGAGTACGAGTTCCCGGGCGACGATGTCCCGGTCGTCAAGGTCTCCGCGCTGAAGGCGCTGGAGGGCGACGCCGAGTGGGGCAAGACCGTCCTCGACCTGATGAAGGCCGTCGACGAGTCCATCCCGGAGCCGGTCCGCGAGATCGACAAGCCGTTCCTGATGCCGATCGAGGACGTTTTCACGATCACCGGTCGTGGCACCGTCGTCACCGGCCGCATCGAGCGCGGCATCCTCAAGGTGAACGAGGAAGTCGCGATCATCGGCATCAAGGAAGAGACGACCAAGACCACGGTCACGGGCATCGAGATGTTCCGCAAGCTGCTGGACGAGGGCCAGGCCGGTGAGAACGTCGGCCTCCTCCTCCGCGGCATCAAGCGCGAGGACGTCGAGCGCGGCCAGGTCATCATCAAGCCGGGCACCGTCACCCCGCACACCGAGTTCGAGGCGACGGCGTACATCCTGTCGAAGGACGAGGGCGGTAGGCACACCCCGTTCTTCAACAACTACCGCCCGCAGTTCTACTTCCGCACCACCGACGTGACCGGCGTCGTGCACCTCCCCGAGGGCACGGAGATGGTCATGCCGGGCGACAACACCGACATGAAGGTGGAGCTGATCCAGCCCATCGCCATGGAGGAGGGCCTGAAGTTCGCCATCCGCGAGGGTGGCCGGACGGTGGGCGCCGGCCAGGTCACGAAGATCCTCAAGTGACCTGACGGTACGACGTCCCGGGGCCCCGGCCCGCCGATTCCTTCGGCGGACCGGGGCCTTCGGCGTGCGCGGGGCGGATATGCCTGTTCAGGCAACCCGCCTCTTTCGTCGTGGGGATGGAATTCCAGTTGCCTGGTGGGAGCGGAAGTGGAATGCATTTTCGCAGGGTGTTGTCCACAGGCCCGAAAGTGGGGGTAGTGAACGCTGCTGCGGCTCCTATAGCGTCGGCTTCTGACGTATCGTCACCGTGACTGGGAGTTGATCGTGTCCCCCCGCGCCCTTTCCGCCGCCGCGCTTGCGGCTGCCGCCGCCCTGAGCCTGCTACTGACCGCCTGCGGCAGCGACGAGGACGGCGACACCCCGCCGGACGACAAGATCCAGGGCGCCGACAAGGCGGAGAAGTCGCCGTCGCCGAGCCCTTCGGAGGAGGAGGCGGGCAGACCGGAGATCAAGCTGCCGAAGGACGTCACGTACGAGTTCGAGTGGTCGAAGACCGGCGATCCGGACAAGGACGCCGTGCTGCGGGACACCGAGGAGCGCATCAAGTCGCTGGACATGGCCATCGCCGAACAAGACCCGGCCCATGCGGCCTACCGCTTCTACTACTACGGGGAGGCAGCAGCCGGGGCTGAGGAGACGATCCAGCGCTTCGTTGATCACAAGGCCCGTACGACGGGCACCGTCCGCTACTACGCGGAGCAGCTCTCGCTGGAGGAAGACGGCACTGCGAACCTGATCTACTGCGAGGACCAGTCGAAGGCGTTCAACAAGTTCCTGGACACGGGGAAGGTCGACGAAACGCCTGTGACAGCGGACAGCTACGTCGTCTACAACACCAAACTCCGAAAGGGCGAGGGCGGCGTCTGGATTACGGAGCAGCTCATCTCCGAAAGGGGGGCGGCGCAGTGTCAGCCGTGAAGGTAACCCGGCGACTCTTATGTGCTGCCACGATGGCACTGGGCCTGGTGTTTGCCAGCGTGGCCCCGGCCCACGCCAACAAGGATTTCGATGGGCGAAACGAGGGGGATGGCAAAGAGTTTACCGATGGGGACGCGGCTGGGCAGATGTTGGATGCCGGCGCGGGCGGGATCGTGGTCGACGACTCGGCCAACGGGTCCGGAGGCGGTGGCTCGGGTGGTTCCGGTGGGGCGTTGGATCCGGTGGGGGACTGGTCGCCGCCGCCGTGCTGGTACGTGCCGATGTACACGCCGAAGCAGTTGAAGAAGGAGCGGGAGCACACCTGGTCGTTGGGCTCCACCGGCAGTGAGTTCGACAACATGCAGCGGGACAAGTACGTAGCCGGCGGGGACACGCCGGGAACGTACAAGAACTTCAACATGGCCAAGACCGGCGAGGGCTACTGGTGGGACGGCTACGTGCCGGAAGGAGGTGGGGGCGTCCCGGGGGCGCTGGAGTGCGATGACGGGCCGTTCTGGGTGGACGAGGGTGACCCGCCGCCGGCCCAGTACGCGAACGCGGTGACGCCGGAGATCCTCGCCGGGATCGCGTACGACCGTATCCGCGTGCCGGACATCGAGATCAGCCTCAAGCCCGACGCGCAGAGGGCGCAGAAGGTGAACCTCCCGACCTGGGCCTGGCTGGACGCCGCCACCTTCGAGCCGGTTTCCGTCACCGCCGAGGTGCCGGTGCTGGGCCTGTGGGCCAGGACGACCGCCACCCCGGTCTCGCTCACCCTCGACCCCGGCACCGACGATGTCGAGCTGCACCCTTCCTCGGGCACCTGCCCCATCGACGACGACGGCTCCATCGGCACCCCGTACACCTCCGGATCGGAGGAGGAGACGCCGCCGTGCGGGCTGACCTACCTGCGTGCCACGCCGGACGGTGAGACCTACCCGTTCCGCGCGACGATCAACTGGTCCATCGAATGGGAAGGCTCGGGCGGCACCGGCGGCGATCTGCCCGACGGCTCCTTCGGCGCGACCACCGAACTGGAGGTCGACGAGATCCAGTCCGTCGTCCGATGACACGGGTCAGGAGGGGTACGTGAGCGATCTGTACGTGGACATGGAGACTCTCGACCGGGTCCGGCGCAACATCGAGCGCATATCGGAGTTGATGAAGCGGCCGGGGCGGGAGATGGAGGACGTCGACGGCTGGTCGATGGGTGTGGATGCGCTGGCTCGTCGAATGGATGACTTCGGGGACGAGTGGTCGTACGGCATCGGGCAGATCGAAAAGTTCTCGGACGCCGCGTCGGAAGCCCTGTTGAAGGTCAAGCAGGAGTTTCAGCGGGTGGACGGTGAGCTTGCCGACGCGCTCCCGCGAACGCGCTCCCAGGCCCGCGGGGGGCGCAAGTGAGTGAGTTACGGCCGGCCGACTTCTCCTCCCTCGGGTTCATGCCCTGCCCGGGTGATGTGGAAGGCGCTGAGGACGTCGCGAAAGTGGTGCGGCGGACGGCACGGGCGCTTTCGGAGATCTGCCACGTGTTGCACGGGACCGGCCCCGGCGACTGGAAAGGCAAGGCGGCGGAGGCTTTCCGGGAGAAGTTCGATGACGACTTCCGGCCCAAGATGGACGAGGCCCGTGACTCCTTCGGCATGGCCGCCACCGCCCTGGAGGGCTGGGCTGAGTACATGCGCGTCGAGCAGGCTACGGCACGTCAGTTGGAGCGGGAGGCCGAGGACGCCGAGCGCGAACTGAGCAAGGCGCTACGCAGGCTGGCCGCGGCCACCGATGACGAGCCCCCTGCCGAGGGCTCCCCGGACCGATACCGGAAAGCCAGCACGGCAGGGGCCAAGCCCGATCGGGCCGACGAGGAGGGACAGCGCCGAGAGGCGCAGGGTGCGGTCGACGACGCGTCCGTGCAGCTGGAAGACGTGCGGCGCCGCGCCCGCTCCCTCGCCGACGACTACCGGGCCGAGGGCCAGATGGTCGCGAACCGCCTCCGCGGCGCAATGGAGATCGCCCCTGACGAACCGGGGCTGTTCGACAAGATCGCCGACACGATCAGCGATCTGTCCGGCTCGTTCGGCGAGTACCTGGAGACGGTGACAGAGGGCATCGCGAAGCTCGCCGACGACGTCATCCAGTGGGTGGAGGACCACGCCGCCAACATCGCTGCGATCGGAGATGTGTTCGCGGCCGTCAGCGCTGTTCTCGGGGCTGTCTCCATGGCGTTCTACGCCGCGGCATGGGTGACTCGGGTTCCGCACCTCGCACTGGTCGGTGGTGCCATTGGCCAAGCTGCGGCCGGCACGGCGACGATTGCTTTCGCTGCGCACAGCGTGGCTCGGATAGCCGGTGCCGACGTTTCGGACCGCACGCTTGCGCAGGATGCCGTAGGCGCTGTCCCGTTTGGGGCGAACGTGAGGTTCATTGGGAATACCGGACAAGCCATCGCGAGGAGTTCGCATGCCTCAGGTGCGTCCAATCTGGGATTGGCCGACTCCTGGCTCGGGCTGTACACGAACCCGCAGGTCTTTGAGAACTTCGTGCCGAAGGGTAACCGACAGAAAGCAGAGATGTTCCTGCCCGGGGGAGCCGGCGCGATGCTTGTCGGCTTCGAGAATGCATGGAAGTCGGCCTGAAGGTCGTGAAAGGGGATCACGGGGTCGTGGATGACGAGGAGATCATCAGCCACTTCGACGGTCGCGCGACCTTCGACATTACGATCTCTAACAGTCGGGCCTGGGACGTACCGAAGATCATCGATATGGCCTACGAGTTCGGCTATACGTTCAGGTTCGTCTACTACGGTCCGGGAATCCAGCGGCTTGTGTTCGAGCGTGACGACGGGGAGCACGGACGTTCCAGGGCTTGGTGGTCCGTCAACCACTACCGTCAGCATGGGGTTTGGGGGCGCCCGCAACCGCGGGTCCCACTCCCTGTACACATGGGCCCCCGTATCGACCCGTTGGAAGCGGCCAAGGCGCGTTACGCCCTGGGCATGCTTCGGAACAAGGCATGGGGTCTGCGCGTGTCAGCAATTCTCGCTGCACTGATCGCGATCGCCGTCTGGAATCTTCGCGCCAGGGCAGAGGTTATCATCCCGATCTTGCTCGTCGGGGTCCCATTCGTCCTCGTCGGAGCACTCACGCCATGGTTGCCCAGTAAGCGTCTCAGACGGCATCAGCAGACGGTGGAGACATTCGAGCTGCAGCAGGCGGTTGAGCGGGGATTCATCCCGCCCCCGTCGCCTCATAACGGAGATTGAGGGCGTACCCCATGGCATTGGTGACCTTCGAGGTTCCTGCGGGCTATGGCCAGATTCCTGTCGGGTTGACTCTGGCCCAGGCCCGCGAGTTCGTGACCGGCCCTGCTGCTGCGATAGGAGTTGCGGGCGACGCAGCGGAGAACCAAACGGTTCAGCTGCAGCAGTGGTCTGCTGCGTTGCAAGCCCTCGGTGCCATGTACGCGGGGGCGTACTGGCCGGGGGAGGGGGACCAGTCGCGGTTCGGCGTTCTGCTCGTGGCTGCTCAGCCTCTCGCCTACGGTGACGCTCATCTCGCCTCGCGAGGATTCCCGCATGCTCTGCGCGGCCCCGAGGACGATGCGATAGCCGCCAAGCCGTTCGACTTACCCTGCGGGCCGGCGTCCGTCTTCGCACGGCAGATCGGCCTGTCGGCGGAGGGGGAGCGGTCCGCCGCTGAGGGCGGTGCTGTGGTGCCGGCCGGTGAACTCCAAGCGTTCGTACCGGTGCCCCGGGAGTTGTCGGCCGGCCGTGAGGAGATGGTCGTGGTCGCTGTCCAGACGCCGGATCTGGACCACTGGGACATGTACGCGCGGCACCTCGTGCTCCTGTTGAAGAGCATCCAGTTCGACGAGGAGCCCAGGAGCGACTGACGGACGTGGGCACCCAGCTCCTGCGGTAGAGCGCGGAAAGCGGTTTGAGCGGGGTGGTGTTGGGGGCTACCGTCGTGGTGGACCGTGGAGTCGGCTTGTGGAGGTGAGACCCGTGAACGCAGTTATCCGTGGGTGCTCCCTCGATCCGTCACGGTCCGGCGGCTGACGTTCGGTGTCGCCGGGAGCGCCTGAGATCGAGGCACTCCTGGAGGGAGACGCCGATGGATGCGAAGCCTTTCCTCTCCGGCCTGAGCGGCAGCGCGGTGACGATCACGCGTGTCGCGGACAGGCAATGGCAGGCACTGGATGACGACCTGGTCGTCGGCAGCGGGTACGCGGAGTACCGGGCCGACGGCCGTTTGTTCGTCGGTATCGACGCCTGGCACGCGGACACCTTCGACCGCATCGCCGGGGCGATGCTGCCGGAACTGCCCGCGCCGCTGTACACGGTGGTTGATGAAGCCGACGCCGCGATGACGGACGCCTGGCGGCGGGCCGGGTTCACGGTCGGGCGGCGCGAGTGGGAGTACGTCATGCCCACCGATCCGCAGGATACCGGGCTCGACGGCGTACTGCCGCCCGCCGGCGTGACGGTCCTTCCCGCCGGTGAGGCGGACGAGGGCCTGCTGCGGGCGGTGGACCGTACGATCCGGGACGAGGTCGAGGCGGCCGCCGGGTGGTGGCAGTCGATGCCCGCGGAGGTGATCATCCGCCCCGCGGGCGACACAGTCGTCGACCCGGCGAAGTACGCGGTGGCCGCCGCGCCGGGCCGCTACCTCGGCCTGATCCGCGTGGTGACCGTGAACCGGTCCCGCGTCGGGCTCGTCGCGGTACGGGCCGGCGAGCAGCGCCGCGGCATCGCGCGGGCGCTGCTGGCGCACGCCCTGGGGGCGCTGCACCGCTCCGGGACCACCGCGGCCTGGACCGAGGTCCACGAGTCCAACCGGGCGGCCACGGCGCTCTTCGAGGGCGTCGGCGCCCGGCCCGTGAGCAGCAACCTGGAGCTGGTCCGATGACGAAGGACAAGAACGTCATCGAGGCCGAGGGCCGGGTCGTGGAGTGCCTGCGCAGCGCCATGTTCACCGTGGAACTGGAGAACGGCCACCGGGTGCTCGCGCACATCAGCGGGAAGATGCGCAAGCACTACATCAGGATCAACCTGGAGGACCGGGTGCTGGTGGAGCTGCCGCCGTACGACCTGGCGCGCGGCCGGATCGTGTTCCGGTACCGCAACTAGCGGGGTCGCAGGCCCCGGTCGCGGCGCTGCCGCGGCCGGGGCCCGGCTACGGTGCGGGGGAGTGGCACGGAAGGGGTACGGGGTGGAGCTGGCCGGGGAGCTTCGCCGGCCGCGGACCGTCGAGGACGCGGTGGCGGAGCAGCAGCGGTTGCGGGGGCTCGTACGGGCCGAGTCCGTGGGCGACGCGGCGCGGTGGCGCACGGCGGCCGGGGTCGACGTGGCGTACGACGACGAGGCGGGGGTGTGTGCCGCTGCGGTCGCCGTGCTGGATGCGGCGACTCTGGACGTGGTCGACTCGGTGACCGCCGTGTCGCGCATCGAGTTCCCGTACGTCTCGGGCCTGTTGGCCTTCCGGGAGATCCCCGCCGTCGTGGCGGCGCTGCGCGAGCTGGCCGCCGCGCCCGACGTGTTCGTGTGCGACGGCTACGGCATCGCCCACCCCCGCCGCGTCGGCCTGGCGAGCCACCTGGGGGTGCTGACGGGGATTCCGTCGTTCGGCGTGGCGAAGAACCCGCTGTACTTCCGGTGCGACGAGCCGGGGCCCGAGCGGGGCGCGTCGACGCCGCTGCTGGACGGGACGGAGGCGGTGGGGCGCGCTCTTCGTACGCAGACGGGCGTGAAGCCGGTGTACGTGTCCGCCGGCCATCTGGTCGGGGTGGACGACGCGTGTGCGGTCACGCTGCGACTGGCCCGGCGGTACCGCCTGCCCGAGACCACGCGGGCCGCGGACACGCTGTGCCGCCGGGCGCTGGCGCAAGCGGCAACAGCCCAGCCGCCGTCCGGCGGCGCGGCTTCGTCCGCGTAGCCGCGGTGTGCGGTCCGGTCCGTCGCGAGCGGCGTGCCGGGCGCGGCCTCAGCGTGCGCCTGTGCGCGACCGGTCGAAGTGCGCGCGGTACGCCGTGGGGGTGAGGCCGACGTGGGCCGCCATGTGCTTGCGCAGCGAATCCGCGCTGCCCAGGCCGCTCTTCTCGGCCACCCGGTCCACCGGATGCCCGGTGGTCTCCAGCAGCTCCCTGGCCCGGTGGACGCGCCGTTGCAGCAGCCACTGCAGCGGGCTCAGCCCCGTCTCGGCGCGGAAGCGGCGGGTCAGGGTCCGTACGCTCGTACCGGCGTGGCGGGCCAGGTCCGTGAGCGTGAGCGGGAGGTCGAGGCGTTCGAGGGCCCACGCGCGCGTGGGCGCGAGGGACGTGCCGCGCTCGGGCGGCAGCGGGGTCTCGATGAACTGCGACTGGCCGCCGGGCCGTACGGGAGGGACGACCGCGAGCCGCGCGACGGTGTTCGCGACCGACGCCCCGTAGTCGACTCCGACCAGGTGCAGACAGAGATCGATCGCGGCCGCGGCACCGGCGGAGGTGTAGATGCCGCCGTCCTCGACGAAGAGGAGGTCGGGCTGCACGTCGACGGCCGGGAAGCGGCTCGCGAGGTCGTCGGCCATCCCCCAGTGGGTCGTCGCGCGGCGCCCGTCGAGCAGGCCGGCCTGCGCCAGGACGAACGCGCCGGTGCACAGGGACGCGATCCGCGCGCCGCCGGCGGCGGCCTTCCGCAGCGCCTCCAGAACCTCCGCGGGCGCCTCCCCGCCCCCGCTGCCGACGGCGATCACCGTGTCGGCGCCCGCCAGCGCCTCCAGGCCGTACGGGACGACGATGTCGGGCCCGCCGACGGTCCCCATCGGCCCGGGGCGTGCCGCGCACACCCGCACCTCGTACTGCGGAACGCTGTGGAACACCATCAGCGGGATCGAGACGTCGAAGCTCAGCACGGGCGGCACGGCGACTGCGGCGATGCGGTGCATGGCCTGATCCTCCGGACACTTGGCATTCCGGCCAGTATCGTACGGGGCCGCGCGGCGGCACCGTCGTCCGTATGACAACTCATGTGATCGTGGGGCGCGGAGCGACCGCCTCGAAGACCGCGCTGCTGCTGGCCGCTGACGGCGAGCGGGTACGGATGGTCAGCCGCACCGGCGGCGGCCCGGACCACCCGCTCGTCGAGCGGATCGCCGCGGACGCGACCGACACCGACCGGCTCACCGGGCTGGCGGAGGACGCGGACACGCTGTTCACCACCGCGGCCCCGGCGTACCACCGCTGGCCGCAGGATTTCCCGGCCCTGTCGGCGTCGCTGCTGAGCGCGGTGCGGCGGACGGGTGCCGCGTACGTCATGCTCGGCAACCTCTACGCGTACGGGCCGGTGGGCGGCCCGCTCACCCCGGACCTCCCGCTGGTCGCAACGGGCCCCAAGGGCCGCGCCAGGGCCCGGGTCTGGGAGGAGGCGGCGGCATCGGGGGTGCGGGTCACCGAGGTACGGGCCGCGCAGTTCTACGGCGCGGGGGCGTTCTCGGTGTTCAGCCTCATGGTGCAGGGGCAGGTGCTGGGCGGCAGGCCGGCCCTGGTGCCGCAACCGCTCGACGTGCCGCACAGCTACTCGGCGATCGGCGACACCGCCCGCACACTGATCGCGGCGAGCCGCACGGAGGAGGCGTACGGGCGCGCCTGGCACGCACCGACGTCGACGCTGCCCGTACGGGAACTGGCCACGCGACTCGCCACCCTCGCCGGCGCCCCGGAACCGCGGATGGCGGAGATGACCGAGCGGGAGATATCGCTGCTCGCGCTCACGGAGCCCTTCTGGGCGGAAATGCACGAGGTGCTGGTGAAGCCCGGCCACCCGTTCGTCGTCGATTACTCGGAGACGGAGAAGGCCCTCGGGGTGGCGGCAACGGCGGTGGACGACGTGCTGGGGGAGGTGGTGTAGCGGTACGGACCGGGGGCCCGAGGCATCCGTGTGCCGCGGGCCCCGTTCTACGATGGCGCCGGAGCCGACGGCGACGCGGTCCTGCACGTGTGAGGAGGCGCAAGCGAAATGGCAGACCCGCTGGCCGCCATCGCAAGGGCCCTTACCGCGGTGGACGAGGAGATCGCCTGCCACGAGCGCGGGAGTGGGAACGTCGGCGACGTTCGCCAACTCGGCCGGTTCAGGAGCGGCCTTGAACGCATGCGTGCGGCAGTGGCCTCTGAAAACCTTCCTCCGGTGGCGGAGAGGCGGACCGGAACGGGGCAGGTGATTGCGGACTATTGGCCGTACGGCAGCCGCCTCGGTGATTGCCTCCGTACAGTGTGCTGCGCATCCTGCGGGGATGCGCTTCTCCGTCAACATCCCGAACTTCGGCGACTTCGCCGACCCCCGCAACGTCGCCACCGTCGCGGCCGCCGCCGAACAGGCCGGCTGGGACGGGCTCTTCGTCTGGGACCACGTCCTGCACCGACACCACCTGGGCCGCCCCTTCGGCGACCCCTGGATGCTGCTGACCGCCGCCGCGCTGGCGACCTCCCGGCTCCGGCTGGGCCCCCTGCTCACCCCCGTCCCCCGCTACCTCCCGCAGCAACTCGCCCGCCAGGTCGCCACCCTCGACCAGCTCAGCGGCGGCCGCGTGATCTTCGGCGCGGGTCTGGGGGGTCCCATCGAGGACGAGTACCGCAGCTTCGGCGACACCGCCGCGCCGCGCGTGCTCGGCGAGCGGCTGGACGAGGGCCTGGACCTGCTCCAGCGCTTCTGGTCCGGCGAGCCGGTGACCCACAGCGGTCAGCACTACGAGGCCCAGGACGTGACCCTCCTCCCCGCCACCGTCCAGCAGCCCCGCCCGCCGGTGTGGATCGGCGGCTTCTGGCCCCGCCGCCCTCCCATGCGGCGGGCGGCACGGTGGGACGGGGCGGTGCCGTTGTTCGAGTCGGCCCGCCACGGATACGTACCTGAACTGGCGGAGGTACGGGATCTCTTCGCGTACGTACGCGAACGGCGCGCGGCGGCCGGGGCGGAGGGGCCCTTCGAGTACGTACTCGGCGGGGCTACACCTCCGGACGCGGCGAAGGCGAGGGACATCGTGGGCCCGCTGCGCGACGAGGGCGCCACGTGGTGGGACGAGCGGCAGCTCCAGACCGGGCCCGACTTGGACAGTTTGTCGGCGGTGCTGCGCCGGGTGGAGGCGGGTCCGCCGGGGGTGGAGTAGGGGGTTGGGGGCGGGGACGCTGGGGTCTGGTGGGGAGCGTGCTGAGGATGCCGGGGGTCTGGGCGGGGCTGCGCCGAGGATGCCGGGGTCTGGCCCGCCGTCGGCCGCGCTGTCCGGTCCCGCCCGCTGTCCGGTCCCGCTGTCCGGCCCCGGTCGGGACCCGTTTTCCGTGACCCCGCGGTGTCTCACCCGCACACCCGCCCCAGGGTAGGCCGCCCCTCCGACAACGCCGTGCCGGCTGTGGTGGGGCCGGCGCGGGCAGTGCGGCGTGGTCCGGTCCGGTTCGGTTCGGGGGAGCGGCGGCGGGTGGGGGTTGGGTGTGGGGTGGGGTGGGCGGGCTCGGTATCGGGGTACGGGGACGCAGGGGCGCCCAGGCTCGTTGGGTCGTCGGTTCCGGGGGTGCCGGTTCGGGGTGGGGCGGTGTCGTAAGGGCTCCCCCCGGGCCACCCCACTCCTGAGTGTGCGGGCCGCCGTCCGGCGTCAAGGGCGCCCCCTCCGCTTCGCTCCGGGAGCGTCGCTACGCGATGGGGCTTCGCCCCACCCTTGACCCCGGACTCCGGCCCGTAAAGACCGGCAGCTACGGGTGGCCCGGGGGGAGCGGGCTCCCTCAACCGAATCTACGGATGCCGTGCCCTGCGGACGGGGGCCGGGCCAGCGGAGCCGGGCCCGCCCCGATCGCGGATGAGCACCGTGCCGGGGGAGGGCGCCGTGCCGTGAACCGGGTGCGCGCACGGGCTGTGGGCCTGTGGGTTGTGAGCGGCGGTGGGCGGGGGCGCTTGGTGGGTGTGCCTGAGTGGGCGAAAGTCTGGCTGCGTGGGTGATTTGGGCTGGTTTTGGGGGTGGGTTACCGCGAGTTCGTGCCCATTGCGTTCGCTCGGGGGCCGGGAGACCGGAGCGACAGTTCCCGCGGTGCGGCGTTCGTGGGCGTCGAGTGGGCCTGTGGCGGCGCCCGGGTTCCCGGCCCGGGTCCGATCCGACCCGCCGCGGCACCCGCGTACGCGGCAAAGCCGTCGTCGCCGGGCTTCCGCTCCCCGGGCCGGTGACTACCGACCGGGCTCCGGTGGATACTGAGCGTGGGTCCGATCGAGGGGGAACGACATGGCGCGTGCGGAGATCCCGGGGAATCCCGAGCGGGAGCGGCGGTCCCTGGCAATGCCCCGGCAAACGCCTCGCGAACTGCCCCGGCCGTCCCCGCGCGCGTTATCCGCCCGCGACGGCGTCCCCCTCCCCGCCCGTCGCGGCGAGGAGGTCGCCGCCCGGATCCATCCGCCCGGTGAGCTTCCCCTCGAAGAGATCGCCGGCCGTGAGGAGTGCTGGGCCATGCTCGGCCCCGATGTCCGGGCCCGGCTCCAGGCCCAGGCCGGCGGCATCCTGGAGTGGTGGGCCCGCCTCGATCACACCGGCCGGCCCCGCGCCGTCGTCCTCGGGCCCAACGCGCTCTGCAAGGCCGATCCCGTCAGCCGCGGCGGCAGGACCGATCACGACATCACGCGGGTGCTGCTGGAGGCGCGCGCCATGCGCCGGAAGTCCTTCGGCAGCTCCCCTACGCCCCCCGCCCCGCCCGCGGCGGCGCGCAGCGCCGCTCCGCCGCTCCCCACCGTCGACCTCGGCCTCACCCCCGAGACCCGCGACGTCCTCGGGAACTTCCCCGCCGACGTGCAGGACTTCCTCCAGCGGCCCTTCCTGTACGGGGACTCCCGCGGCGTCGTCGCCGACTGGGACTACCAGGAGGCCGTCGAGTTCAGCCACCGGGAGCTCTCCGTGCTCTTCGTCCTGTCCGCCGACCGCAACGTGACCTTCGCCTCGGGTGTACGCACCCTGTCGCGCGGAGGCTCCCCGCAGGACGCGCACTGGGAGGTCGAGTGCTACCACGCGCCCCTACGGGGACGGGGGCCGGCCGGGCGCTGAGGCGGTGTGGTATTTGCGCCGATTGGCGCGAGCCGAGGGCCGTATGGCACACTATCCGGGTTGCTCGGCTGAGCGTCGATGCTGCGCGCCTCCCGCCGGGAGGACCGGAAGCGAGTCCCACGTATTCGTCGCCCCTCATCAGGGGCGGAAGTACGGGAATCTTCCGGGAAGCGTCAGCGGGGTGCAGGCCAGGGCACTCGGTGGGATCCTCCCCCCTCTTCCTGCAAGGAAAACTCCTGCGGACCGCGGGTCGCCGTGGATGTCCGTAGGAGACATGCTTTCGCGGGGAGAAATGCGGGGAGGGTTGCGACACGCCCGACCGCGTGGGTCGGGGAACGGGTACGCAGCACAGACCACCGGGCGCCGGAGCGCTACGAGAACAGGACAGCTGAGAAGCCATGGCGGGACAGAAGATCCGCATCCGGCTCAAGGCCTACGACCACGAGGTCATCGACTCCTCGGCGAAGAAGATCGTCGAGACGGTGACGCGCACTGGTGCGTCGGTCGCGGGCCCGGTGCCGCTGCCCACTGAGAAGAACGTGTACTGCGTCATCAAGTCGCCGCACAAGTACAAGGACTCCCGCGAGCACTTCGAGATGCGCACCCACAAGCGTCTGATCGACATCCTCGACCCGACCCCCAAGACCGTTGACTCGCTGATGCGCCTGGACCTTCCGGCCGGCGTCGACATCGAGATCAAGCTCTGAGAGGTCGCTGAGAGATGGCTAAGCAGATCAAGGGTGTCCTGGGCGAGAAGCTCGGCATGACCCAGGTCTGGGACGAGAACAACCGTGTCGTCCCCGTGACCGTGGTCAAGGCCGGCCCCTGTGTCGTCACCCAGGTACACACCGCAGACTCCGACGGCTACGACGCCGTCCAGATCGCCTTCGGCGAGATCGACCCGCGCAAGGTGAACAAGCCCCTCAAGGGCCACTTCGCCAAGGCCGACGTCACTCCCCGCCGCCACCTGGTGGAGATCCGCACCGCGGATGCCTCCGAGTACACCCTCGGCCAGGAGGTGACCGCCGAGACCTTCGAGGCCGGCGTGAGGGTCGACGTGACCGGCAAGAGCAAGGGCAAGGGCTTCGCCGGTGTCATGAAGCGCCATGGCTTCGCCGGCGGCAAGGCCAGCCACGGCGCCCACCGCGTGCACCGCAAGCCGGGCTCCATCGGTGGCTGCGCCACCCCGGGCCGCGTGTTCAAGGGCATGCGGATGGCCGGCCGGATGGGCAACCAGCGGGTCACCACCCAGAACCTGACCGTCCACGCCGTTGACGCGGAGAAGGGACTGCTGCTCATCAAGGGCGCCGTCCCCGGTCCGAACGGCGGCCTCGTCCTGGTCCGTAGCGCGGCCAAGGGGGCCTGAGGTAATGAGCACCGTTGACATCCTTTCGCCGGCGGGCGAGAAGGCCGGGACCGTCGAACTCCCCGCGGAGATCTTCGACGCGCAGGTCAGCATTCCGCTGATCCACCAGGTCGTCACCGCCCAGCTGGCCGCTGCCCGTCAGGGCACGCACAAAGTGAAGACCCGCGGCGAGGTCCGCGGCGGCGGCAAGAAGCCGTACCGCCAGAAGGGCACCGGCCGCGCCCGCCAGGGCTCGATCCGCGCCCCGCAGTTCGCGGGCGGCGGCGTCGTGCACGGCCCCGTGCCGCGCGACTACTCGCAGCGGACCCCGAAGAAGATGAAGGCCGCCGCGCTGCGCGGTGCCCTCTCGGACCGGGCGCGCCTCGGCCGGATCCACGTCGTCACCGGCGTGGTGGACGGCGAGGTCTCGACGAAGGCCGCCAAGACCCTCCTCGGCAAGGTCAGCGAGCGCAAGAACGTGCTGCTGGTCATCGAGCGGGACGACGACCTGTCGATGCTGTCGACCCGGAACCTGCCCGACGTGCACATCCTGGACGCCGGTCAGCTCAACACGTACGACGTGCTCGTCTCCGACGACGTGGTCTTCACGCAGGCCGCCTTCGAGCGGTTCGTGGCCGGCCCCGTCAAGGGCGGCGGCAAGAGCCAGTCTCCTGTCGACGAGGTCGAGCTCCAGAAGGCTGAAGGGAGCGACGCCTGATGGTCGACATGGACAAGACCGAGACCGAGGCCGCGGACGAGACGGCGACCGGGTTCACCGTCACCAGCAAGACCTACGACGACCCGCGCGACGTGCTGCTCAAGCCCGTCGTCTCGGAGAAGAGCTACGCGCTGCTCGACGAGAACAAGTACACGTTCATCGTCGACCCGCGGGCGAACAAGACGCAGATCCGGCAGGCCGTCGAGAAGGTCTTCCAGGTCAAGGTCATCGGGGTCAACACGATCAACCGCCAGGGCAAGCGCAAGCGCACCCGCACCGGCTACGGCAAGCGCGCCGACACCAAGCGCGCCATCGTGACCGTGGCCGAGGGCGAGCGCATCGACATCTTCGGCGGCCCGGTCTCCTGAGGGAGACCGACAGGGCTGTCCGTCACGGACGAGGACTGAAGAAATGGGTATCCGCAAGTACAAGCCGACGACTCCTGGCCGTCGTGGCGCCAGCGTCGCCGACTTCGTCGAGGTAACGCGGTCCACGCCGGAGAAGTCGCTGGTCCGCCCGCTGCACAGCAAGGGCGGCCGAAACAATTCCGGTCAAGTGACCGCCCGCCACCAGGGCGGTGGCCACAAGCGCGCCTTCCGCGTGATCGACTTCCGTCGGCACGACAAGGACGGCGTCCCCGCCAAGGTCGCGCACATCGAGTACGACCCGAACCGCACCGCTCGTATCGCGCTGCTGCACTACGCGGACGGCGAGAAGCGCTACATCCTCGCGCCGGCCGGCCTGAAGCAGGGCGACCGGGTCGAGAACGGCGCCGGCGCGGACATCAAGCCGGGCAACGCGATGCCGCTGCGCAACATCCCGGTCGGTACCGTCATCCACGCCATCGAGCTGAAGCCCGGCGGCGGCGCCAAGTTCGCGCGCTCCGCCGGTGCGCACGTGCAGCTGCTGGCGAAGGAGGGCCGCATGGCCCACCTGCGGATGCCGTCCGGTGAGATCCGGCTGGTCGACATCCGCTGCCGGGCCACCGTCGGCGAGGTCGGCAACGCCGAGCAGTCGAACATCAACTGGGGCAAGGCCGGCCGCATGCGCTGGAAGGGCGTGCGCCCGACCGTCCGCGGTGTCGTGATGAACCCGATCGACCACCCGCACGGCGGTGGCGAGGGCAGGACCTCCGGTGGTCGCCACCCGGTCTCGCCCTGGGGCCAGAAGGAAGGCCGTACGCGCTCGCCGAAGAAGGCGAGCAGCAAGTACATCGTCCGCCGCCGCAAGACGAACAAGAAGCGCTAGGAGCGGGTGGAGTAGAGATGCCGCGCAGTCTGAAGAAGGGGCCCTTCGTCGACGACCACCTCATCAAGAAGGTGGACACGCAGAACGAAGCAGGCACCAAGAACGTCATCAAGACCTGGTCCCGCCGCTCGATGATCATCCCGGCCATGCTGGGGCACACGATCGCGGTGCACGACGGCAAGAAGCACGTCCCGGTGTTCGTCACCGAGTCGATGGTCGGGCACAAGCTCGGCGAGTTCGCGCCTACCCGCACCTTCAAGGGCCACGTCAAGGACGACCGCAAGTCGCGTCGTCGCTGACGTGCGGAGTGCGAAGACCATGACTTACACCGAAGGGACAACCATGGAAGCCAGGGCCTCCGCGCGCTATGTGCGCGTCACGCCCATGAAGGCCCGCCGTGTGGTGGACCTCATCCGTGGCATGAATGCCACGGAGGCTCAGGCGGTCCTGCGTTTCGCCCCGCAGGCCGCGAGCTTGCCCGTCGGCAAGGTGCTGGACAGCGCCATCGCCAACGCGGCGCACAACTACGACCACACCGACGTCGGCAGCCTCTTCGTCAAGGAGGCGTACGTCGACGAGGGCCCGACCTGGAAGCGGTTCCGGCCCCGCGCGCAGGGCCGGGCGTACCGGATCCGCAAGCGCACCAGCCACATCACGCTGGTCGTCGGCAGTAAGGAAGGGACCCGGTAATGGGCCAGAAGGTAAACCCGCACGGGTTCCGGCTCGGCATCACCACCGACTTCAAGTCGCGCTGGTATGCGGACAAGCTGTACAAGGACTACATCAAGGAAGACGTCGCCATCCGCCGGATGATGACGAAGGGCATGGAGCGCGCCGGCATCTCCAAGGTGGAGATCGAGCGCACCCGTGACCGCGTTCGCGTCGACATCCACACCGCCCGGCCGGGCATCGTCATCGGCCGCCGCGGCGCGGAGGCCGACCGCATCCGCGGCGAGCTGGAGAAGCTCACCGGCAAGCAGGTGCAGCTGAACATCCTTGAGGTCAAGAACCCCGAGACCGACGCGCAGCTCGTGGCCCAGGCCGTCGCCGAGCAGCTCTCCTCGCGTGTCTCCTTCCGCCGGGCCATGCGCAAGAGCATGCAGTCCTCGATGAAGGCGGGCGCGAAGGGCATCAAGATCCAGTGCGGCGGGCGGCTCGGCGGCGCCGAGATGTCCCGCTCGGAGTTCTACCGCGAGGGCCGGGTGCCCCTGCACACCCTGCGCGCCAACGTCGACTACGGCTTCTTCGAGGCCCGTACGACCTTCGGCCGCATCGGTGTGAAGGTCTGGATCTACAAGGGCGACGTGAAGAACATCGCCGAGGTCCGCGCCGAGAACGCCGCGGCCCGCGCCGGC
>NZ_JACBXC010000050.1 GCF_013870535.1 Streptomyces phytophilus
GCAGGGCCTGGCCGTCGCGTCCGGGCCGCTGGTCGGCGGGGCGCTGACCGAGCACATCTCGTGGCACTGGATCTTCTGGCTGAACGTGCCCGTCGGCATCGCCCTCATCCCGCTGGTCCGGCTGAAGCTGGCTGAGAGCCACGGCCCGAACGACCGCCTCGACATCCCCGGCACCGTCCTGGCCAGCACCGCGCTCTTCGGCCTCATCTACGCCCTCGTCCGCGGCAACGCCGACGGCTGGACCGCCGCCCCCGTCCTCACCGGGCTGATCGCCGCGCCGGTGCTGCTGACCGCCTTCGTCGCGTACGAGCTGCGCGCCACGAACCCCATGCTGCCCATGCGCCTCTTCCGCAACCGCAGCTTCAGCGCCGTCAACGCGGCGAGCGTGCTGATGTTCATCGGGATGTTCGGCTCGATCTTCCTGCTCAGCCAGTTCCTCCAGGGCGTCGGCGGCTACTCGCCGCTGGAGGCGGGCCTGCGCATGCTGCCGTGGACCGCGATGCCGCTGATCGTCACCCCGATCGCCGGCGCGCTCTCCGACCGCATCGGCGGCCGGCCGATCATCGCGGCCGGTCTGGCGCTCCAGGCGCTGGGGCTGGTGCTCTGGGCGGTGGCGGTCGAGGTGGGCTTCTCGTACGGGTCGATCCTGCCGGCGCTGACGGTGAGCGGCGTGGGTATGGCGATGTACTTCGCGCCCTCCGCGAACGTCGTCCTGTCCAGCGTCGCTCCGGAGGAGCAGGGCATCGCGTCGGGGGCGAACAACGCGCTGCGGGAGCTTGGCGGCGCGCTGGGCATCGCCGTACTGGCCGCGGTCTTCTCCGCCCAGGGCGGCTACGAGACGGGGCAGAGCTTCGTCGACGGCGTGACACCGGCGCTGTGGGTCGGCGCGGCGGCGGTGGGGCTGGGCGCGCTGCTGGCGCTGCTGATCCACCGGCACCGGGCCCCGGAGCCGGTGGCCGTGCCGGCGGCGCCGGAGAGGGACCGTACCCCGGTGGGGGTCTGACGGTCCGGCCCGCAGGCCGCGACTGTCCCGCGCCGGGGGGCGCGGGGCAGTCGCGGCCGCTTCCCCCGCGCTGCGTTTCCGTCCCGGCGCCCTGCGCGCCGATACTTGTGTCGACGGACCGTACAGAGGCAGAGCCCGGGAAAGGTGCCGATCATGAAGCTGTTCAACCTGCTCTTGAACATCCTGTGGCTGATCTTCTGCGGAATCTGGATGGCGATCGCCTACACGATCGCCGCACTGGTGTGCTTCATCCTGATCGTCACGATCCCGTTCGGCATCGCGTCGCTGCGGATCGCGGGGTACGTGCTGTGGCCGTTCGGCCGCACGACGGTGGAGCGGCCGGGCGCGGGCGCGCCGTCGGTCGTCGGCAACGTGATCTGGGTGATCTTCGCCGGCTGGTGGCTGGCGCTCGGCCACCTGATCACCAGCATCCCGCTCTTCCTGTCGATCATCGGCATCCCCTTCGGCTGGGCGAACCTGAAGCTCATCCCGATCTCGCTCATGCCCCTGGGCCGCGAGATCGTCTCCACGGACGAACGCTTCGGGTACGCCCCGCGCTGACCCTCGACCGGGTGTGTATCTGCTTTGTATGCGCGCCCCCTTGAATCGGCGGTGACGCCGACGACAGGGGAGAACCGTGCGCACCCGTATCCGCCGACTGCTCGCCGTGACGAGCACGGCCACAGCCCTGGCCGTCGGGGCCCCGCTCGCCGACGCGGCCCCGCCGACACCGCCGGCAGCGCCGGCAGCGCCGGCTCCCGCCGCCGGCGGCATCTCCCCGGCGGCGAACCCGTCGTCCTTCCCACTCGCCGATCCCGACACCGCGCAGGCGAAGGACGGCCGGTACGTCACCTACGGCACCACGGTGCCCGCCGGCCGCGGGAAGCGCTGCGACGGCGCCACCGGGCGGCTCTACGTCCCCGTACTCGTACACGGATCCGGCAACACGGTCGGCATGACCGACTGCGCCTCGGGCGACGCACTGCCCGGCGGACCGGGCGCCTGGGCCGAGCCGGGCGGCGCCATCTGGGCCCCGGGTGTGGCCCGTTACGGCGACCGCTACTTCATGTTCTACACCGCCTCGCGCAAGGGCTCCGGGCAGAAGTGCATCGGCCGGGCCGTCGCGACATCCGCCCGCGGCCCGTTCCGCAGCGCGGGCGAATGGGCCTGCCCGCCGGGCGGGCGGTGGGCGATCGACGCGAACCCCTTCGTCCACGGCGGCACCATGTACGTCACCTACCGGGACGACGCGATCGCGGCCGGCGCCGAGACGGGCATCTCGACCGTACGCACCGACGGCGAGGGCCGGGCCGTCTGGAACACCCGCCGGGACGTACTCAAGAGCACCGACATCACCTGGGACACCCGCGGAACCAGCGGCGGCACCCACGTCGTCGAGAACCCGTCGATGTGGCGGCGGGCCAACGGCACCTGGTACCTGATGTACTCCGGCAACAACTGGGACAGCGCCCGCTACGCCACGGGCATCGCCGAATGCGGCACCACCCCGCTCCCCTCCTCCCGCTGCAAGCCCCTCCGCAACGGGGTGGAGCGCCCGTACTTCGGCTACACCGGCTCCGGCGGCCTCGGCCCGTACCGCGGCCTGCCGGGCAACCACCGCGGGCCGGGCGGCATGGACGTCTTCGCCGTCCCCGACGGCACCCTCCGGGTGGTGTGGCACTGGTGGGACGGCGGCCCCCGCTACCCGATGAACGGCGCGCTGCGCCTGAACGCGGACGGCTACTACGTCCAGTAGAGACCGCACCCGAAGCCCGCGGAGGGAGAAGTCATGGAAGCGATCACCAGAAGGCGCGCCCTGGGACTCGGCGGCGCGGCCCTCGCCGGCACGGCCGGCACCCTGGCCGCGGCGGAGCGCGCGGACGCCGCGAACACCGCCGAAGCGGCCGCCGGCTGGCAGCGGCTCGTCGTCATCACGGCCAACATCGGCCGCAAGAACATGGGACAGCGGGAACGCGCCATCCGGGACGTCCGGCACGCGGTGACGATCGACGGCCGGCTGACCACACCGCTGGTGGGCTGGCAGGAGATCGGCGAGGGGGACGGGAGCGACAACCAGGAACCCCGCTGGATCAACCAGTACTTCGGCAGCGCCTACCGGAACATCTTCGAGGAGGAGGGCCGCGCCCGCAGGGTGCCGATGTCGATCCCCAAGGCGTACGACATCGTCGACCGCAGGGTCACCTTCGCCCACGGCGGCAAGGCGGGGGTCTCGCCGCACCGGGTCATCACCGAGGCGGTACTGGCACGGGCGGACGACCCGCGTGCGAGATTCGTCTTCGCGAACACCCATTACGTGGCGGGGGCGTTCAACGGCACGGCGGACCCGCACGAGGCGTGGCGGGACGACATGTGGGAACGACACTTCCGCAAGCACCGCGACGAGGTACTGGGCTACTGGCGCGCCCGCGGCTTCCCGGTGATCTGGACGGGCGACGTGAACCGCAGTCCGATGCCGCTGCTGCTGCCCAACTACGAGAAGCGCGCGTTCGCGCGCGGGATCGACCAGATCGGGTGGGTGCCGGGCACGAACGGCACGCAACTGCGGCTGCGGTGGACGAAGGTGGTACCGATGCACGTGGACGGTCACGACGCGAGGGTGGCGGTGATGCAGATCCGCCGGGTCTGAGGGCGGGCAGGAGCCGAGCACGGGCCCTCTCCGACCGAGACCCCGGGCAACAGGCCGCCCCGCGTGGATAGTGAGCTGAATAACCTACGCACATGAGGGATTCCGTACAGGTTCACACCGCGGCCGAGACACGCGAGGCGGCGATGGCGCTGGCCCGAAGAGCCCCGCCACCAGCCGTGCATGCGACACGATCGCCTTCCGGACCACGGCGGACCACTACCCGGAGCTGGCCGCACACCTGTTGGCACACCACCTGACCGCTTAGGGTACTTTCGCTCTGGCTCGCCACCTATCGACAGAGATACCCGAGTCAACGATAGTGCTTGAAACCCCGCGAGTCGCAAGGCAACACCGCAGGTCAGGAAGGCCGCTCCCCGCACCCGCGGGGTTGGTCCCCCGGCCAGTCCTCACGCTCCCCCGCCAACACCGTGCTCCCCGCATACGCGAGGCCCCCCACCCCGGTGGAGCGGATCCCTGTCGCCTCCGGCTCCCCGCGCACTGGGATGGTCCCGCCGATTGACTGGCCGGTTCCTTTATACGGAGTGCTCGGCCGCCCGCGGGGTGACCTCTGCTGGAGTTGAGCACCGTCAGGTCGGTGGCTCCCGAGTGGCAGAGGCTGTCCAGGAGGCTTTCGTGGCAAGGGAGGGGTGGCCGATGGAGCCCGTTGTGTAGACCCTTATGTCCAGGGTGAGTAGAAGCGGTCGCTCGGGGCCGCGTGGTCGTTGTTTCTCGTTACCCTCGCGTGGGAGGAGTGGTGCGCCGTGGAGGAGGAGCGACACCTCGAATTCGCCCCCGTGCATGCCCTCCGCGCTGCAAGAGTGCATCCCGCGGGGTTCCGCCTCCTGCGAGTCGCGAAGTGCGCTTACGGCAGGGCGCGAATCTGCTTGGTTCGAGTCCGGCCAACATCGGATGCTTCAGGTAGTCGTTCGAGAGCCACTAGCCTCTGAACATGAGGGACTTCATGCAGGTCTACACCGCGGCCGAGACGCGCGAGGCAGCGGTGGAGCTGGGCCGCAGCGTGACGCAGGCGCGGCTGGCAGCCGGAGTACAAGTGGTCGGTCCTGTCGTGTCGCTGTTCTGGCATCAGGGAGAGTTCGGGGAAGGAGAGGAATGGCAGGTCATCTTCAAGACCACTGCTGACCGATACCCTGAGTTGGAAGCGCACCTGGTGGAGCATCACCCCTGGAGCAACCCGGAGATCACAGCCATCCCGATGACAGCCGGCTCCCGGCCCTACCTGGATTGGGTACGCCGTACCGTCGAAGCCCCTGAGGGTTTTTCAACCTCAGTTTGAGCAGGCCAGGTGCAGGGTGAGGACGGCTTGGACGAGGCTGGTGATGCGTGTGGTGGAGCACCGAAGCCTGCGTAGAAGCCGCCAGGTCTTGAGGGTGGCCATCGCCTGTTCGACAAGTGCGCGGATCTTCGTGTGCGAGCGGTTGACGGCTTGCTGGCATGCGGACAGCGTTTCCCAGCGGCCCCGGTACGGCAGGCGTACGGTGCCGCCGGCGCCGCGGTAGCCCTTGTCCGCCCAGCACTCCACTCCGGCTTCGGTCATCGCGTCGATGATGCCGTGGGTTCGCGCGGCTTTGATGTCGTGGACGGCTCCGGGCAGTGCTGGGGATGCCCCTAGCAGCCGTCCCGCCGGGTCGGTGATGACCTGCACGTTCATGCCGTGCTTCTTGTGTTTCCCGGAGTAGAAGGGCCGGTCGGCGGCGATCCGGTCGATCGGCAGCAGCGTGCCGTCCAGGATCGCGAATGCCCTGGTGGCGGCGGTCTTCATCGCCTCGGTGAGGGTGGGTGCGAGGGCGGCCCAGGACCTCGACGGCCTCGGCGATGGTGGTGCCGACGTTGAACCCGGCGGCGAGTTGGGCGTAGGTGTGCCCGCACCGCAGGTGCGCGAGGGTGAGCAGGGCCTGACGGCCAGGGGTCAGCCGTCTCCAGCGGGTGCCGCGTTGCCGGCGACGGTCACGCAGCCGGGCGGACAGGAATCGCAGGGCGGAGCTGGACACGTCGCTCCCGGACGGGTAGACGAGCATACGAAGCCTCTGGTGGAGACGGTTCTCTTGGCCGAAGATCCATCTATCAGAGGTGCCTGCGCACCCAGGGGTACCAAGATGCGCGATCCTCAGTCCATTCACCCGACGCTGCGTCCCAGGTGAAAGTCTTGCCGGCATGTGCAGCGTCACCGAAATCGAACTCCAGCAAGGCGATTTTGGCATCATCCGGCAGATCGGGGTCGACCAGCATCCTTACCTTCCCGTTCGGACCCTTGACTAAAAGTTCGTAATGACCTGGCGATCTGGTGAACTGCAAACGGACCTGACTGGTCGCCTCAGCCACCGACTGGCCAAGGCGTTCTCCTAACTTCGTGCCCAACGCCTCTGCCATCGGGCCAGCAACCTTGGCGAGGGCATAACCCCCAACGATGTAGAAGACCGAGATATTCGACCAGTCGATCCCCATCATCGGGTAGATACCCCTGGAATGCAATTCATGGACTGCGGCAGAAATCCGGTCCTGCTCTGCGTCCATGCTCGCACCGTACTTGCTGGTGGCCATCTCCTCGATTTCGTCCCAGTCGTCGCCGCGGGCTACTCGATCGGTGAGGTCTATGTTCATGGGGTGAGTATGGAGCTTCTCCGAGGCGCGGTACCAGACCGTCTCCATTCTCGGGCCGCTCGGGGGAGGCCAGGCACACGGGTCACATCAGCCTCGAAGGGTTCGCAACCCGAGCGGTACGCCGTCGTGCACCGCCTCGCCCGGGGTCGTCATCAGCCCCAGAGACTCGCAACACGACATACTGGCGCGCGGCGATTCGCCTGGTGGTCATCGGACTCGGAGGGCTCGCAGCACGGCCCGGCGCGCGTCAGCGTCATCGTCGCCAGCCTCGGAGGGGCCCCAACAGCAGGGGCGTAAGTCCAATCGAGAGGGAGGCATTCAGGCACGAGTCCAGTCCCGTTCGTTCGGGGAATGGAGCGCTGGCCGTGTGCGTCACGGCAGCTTCCTCGCGGCCCCATGGGTACAGATGGTGGTGTGGTGACCCTTTACGTCCTTGGATCGGGCACGGCGTCAGCGAACGTCTTTCATCCGGTGTTGCGGGGTGAGACGGCTTGTTCGGCGTGGGTGGTGACGTGGCAGATCCCCTCGTCGTTGGCGTGGTGATTCCAGCCACCCCGCCGGCGGCCGGAGGCTCTGTGGTTCCGTGAGAGCTAAATGTGGCGCACCCCGGGTATACCCTCAAAAGGCTAGCAACTGTAGCCACCTTATGGATCTAGAAGAAGGGTCAGCCATGACTGATTCGAATTCTTCCTCATCCCAGCCGCAGAATGACCCCACGCTGCGCTCCGCTGAATTCGACCCAACAGTCCGTGACGTACTTGAAGAACGATTATTTCCCGAAGGGCGAGGCGCATCCCGGAGGACCCGACGCCGCGCCTGGGGAATCACGATCACGTTAGGGATCCTCGCCAGCATGGGGGGTTTCGCGGCCAGCTTCGCGTTCGATCTGTGGACGACCAACCCGCGGGCTGCCGCGGAACGGGAAGCCCATCGGGACCTGGACCAAGAAGTAGTCCCGTTCACGACGTCGATCACCTATGACACCGATCCGACCGATGCTGGATTCTCGGTCGTCCTCGATCGGCCGCTATCCCCCGAAGAAGTGACCACACTCCAGGCCACCCCGCCTTCCAAGGTCTGGGACCTCCTCCGCCCGCTGGGTGGCAGGTTGATCCATTCATCGACCTACACGACCACGTTCAAAATGAATATTTTCTCGGAACGCGCTGCCCAGTTGAGCATCGTAGATATGACACCAGTCGAAGTCACCTGCACTGAGCCGTCGGCAGGAACCCTTGTCGATGTTTCAGGGCAAGGCGTGGCTGAATATCCAGGATTGGCGATCAACCTGGAAAAAGACAAACCGCAGCTAGTAAACGCTGATGGGCGCGATCAGGGACAGCCATTCTTCGATAAGCGACGTATCGATCTCGGGGGTGGTTTAGAACCTGGCGGGCTCCGCGTAAGCGCATCAACGCGTGAACAATCTTGTACATGGGAGATCCTGGCACGGTATGTGGACGCACAGCAGAATCCCGGCGAGGTCACCCTTCGAGATGGTGACAAGCCGTTCCTCGCTGAGGCCAAACCACAGTCTCCGGAGCAGCACTGGGAGGCCATCACCTACAAGAGCCAACCGCCGTACTTCCATCCGTGCCACGAGAAGCCCAGCCACCACTCCTGCCCCAGTAACTGAAGCCGGAGCCCAGCGCCGGCAGAAACGGAACCCGCAGGACGACGGCAAGTAGCCGACCGCCGATCTCCACCGGTCCGCTTGGCCGTCCCGCGCCACCTCCTGGCCGCCGCCAGCTACCACCGAGTGCCCTGCCGCCTGCTGCGGACTCCACCACACGCATCACCAGCCTGGTCCAAGCCGTCCTCACCCTGCACATGTCCAACTCAAACTGAGGTTGGAAAACACTCCCTGACGCCAGGACCTGAGCTATCCCGCTCGATGTAGTACGTCGGCTACTGGCTCAAGCGACCGGTGCGGGTGCAGGCGGGTGAGGAAGGTCTGGATGCGTTGTCGGGGGCGGACCGAGCCGACTCCGGCGGAGAGGTCGATGGCCCTGCCGATCACCTTCGCCGACTGTTCTACCTCACCGGCGTCCAAGTAGGCGTGAGCCAGCCAGGAGAGGTAGAGGGCCTTGTCCCTGGCCTGTGCGTCATCGAAGTCGGCCAGCGCCGTCTCCAGCTCCGGCACGGCGCGTAACGGGCGGCGCAACTCCGCCCAGCAGCGCCCTTTCATGATCTGCAACTCGCGCCCGTCAACCCACGAGGCCCATTCGGGGCCGGGATGGTCGAAACCACCGCTCAGGGCCTCCTCCGCTTGGGCGAGTGCAGCCTCGGTTTCCTTTGCCTCACCGGCACGGGCGTGCGCCCAGGCCCGACGCTCGTGCAGCAGCCCCCGGACGGTGGGAGGCACGTCGGATCCCGCCGTACGGCACGACTCCATCGCGGTGGCCACGCCCGACGCTGTACTGCTGACCTGCTGATACGCCAGAAACGCAAGAGAGTTGCCTTCAAGCGCCCGGTCGCCGGCTTCTCTCGCCGCCTCGTATGCCCGCCGATAAAGGGTAGTCGCCTCCCGTTGGTCCCCCGCATCGAACGCGGCCCACCCAGCCTGTTGCGCCAATTCGGAAACGACGGAGAGCAACAGTCTTCCAGTCGCCTCCGAATAACTGGCGTGGCGCATCAAGCGCACCGTTCCGTCCAGCTCGGTGCGGTAGATATGACGCGTATCCGCCCCGCCGAGAACATCGTCCAACCGGCGAAGCCGGGAGGAGCGCAGCCTCAGCTGCGCTACCTCCCGGTGTCCGAGGCGTGACCCCGCATTCTGTTCGGGGAGCACGCCGACGATGCCTGCCAGTCCCGATGCCGCGAGGAATCTCCTTCGCTCCACGTCGTCTCCTTCTCGATCAGCTTTTGCACCCGCTCCACGTCGGGAGACACCGGTTGCCCTCGGCTCGGGCCCAGACGATGGGAAAGAGCGTTCGCCCTGCGGCAGGGCGTCGGGTTGCGTTGGCTCCCACGGACGCGGTGCCAGACCCACCAGGTGCCCGGGGATAGCCAGTGCATCTGCGATACGCGTGATCTTCTCGTAAGTGGTGATAGCGCCCTCGCCTCGGGCCAACCGCCCCACTCGTTCAGGCTTGATGTCGCAGGCATCGGCGATCTTCACGAAGCTGATTCCGCCCCACTGCCGGGCCAGTTTGAAGACCTTGCCGAAATCATGACAGCGCAGGACCGCCTGCACCTCGGGCCGATCGAGTACGTGCGGTGGCAGAGCGATTGGTGACATGCGTGCTGACATGCGATTTCCCCGCCATCTACCGCTTGCGGAGCGACTGCCGATCTGTCCAAGGAGTGTACCCACCGTGGGTATCCCCCTCGTCGGGAAACGAGATCGGCACCTCTTCGCCCATGGTGTCGGCCATGCGGCTTCAGCAAGTGGACAGCGACGAAACGGTGATGGTGTGGCAGTGGAGGCGGCATCGGAGGTGTGTGGGGTTGGCTCGGGCGCAGTTGCGGAAGGCGTTGGCTGCTTGGGGCTTGGGGGAGTTGGAGTTTGCGGCGGTGGCGGTGTTGTCGGAGTTGGTGGCCAACGCCGTCGTGCATGCGCGGGTGCCGCCCGGGCGGGAGATCCGTACCCGGTTCGTGGTGGTGGAGGGCGGGGTGCGGATCGAGGTGCATGACGGCAGTGAGCTGCCGCCGGTGCCGCGGGTGCCGGATGCGTCCGGTGGGTACGGGCTGGCGCTCGTTGCGGAGTTGGCGGAGCGGTGGGGGGTGGAGGCGCGGGGTGGGGCCGGGAAGTGTGTGTGGGCCACCATTTCCCGTACGGGGTGCTCGTCGCGGTGAGTCCTCGCGGCCGCCCCGCGGGGCTTTCGCGCGGGGCGAAGCCCGGGGCCCCTTCGGTTCGGGCTCCGGGCTTCGTCGTGCTCAGTTGTTGATGAGTGCCTTCTGCTCTTCCTCGGGTTCCTCCTTCTGCTCCTCCCCCGTGATCGGCGGGACCCGCCGCAGCAGCACCGCCGCCACCGCCGCCGTCACCAGCGCCACCGCCGCGCTCGCCGCCGCTGCCGTGTGCAGGCCCGCGGTGAAGGCGTCCCTTGCCGTTGCCGCCAGGGCCGCGGCGCGTTCGGGGTCGGGCAGGGCGGCTGCCGTGTCGAGGGCTGCGCCTACGGTGTCGCGGGCCTCGGCGGGGGTGTCGGCGGGCATCTCGTTGCGGTAGACCGCCGCCGCCAGGCTGCCGGTTACCGCGATGCCGAGCGCCAGGCCCAGGTCGTACGCCGTCTGGCCGGTCGCGGCGGCGGCGCCCGCCTTCGGCGGGGGTGCGCCGCCTACGGCGAGGGCCGTGCCCAGGACGCTGATCGGGGCGACGCCGAACATGACCACCGTCAGGCCCGCCGCCGTGGCGCCGACGCCCGTCACGGTGGTCAGCATCGCGTAGCCGACGAGGGAGATCAGCAGGCCGGCCACCAGGACCCACGCCGGGCGGTACCGCCTCGCCAGGACCGGGGTGAGCTGCGAGCCCGCCACCAGTCCCGCCGCGCCCGGCACCAGCCACAGGCCCGCCGCCAGCGGGGACAGTTCCGTCACCGCCTGGAGGTACTGCGGCACGAGGTATTCGACCCCGTTGAGCGCCGTCATGCCCAGCAGCAGGGTGAGCAGTGCTCCGGTGAACTCCCGGCGGCGGAACAGCGCCAGGTCCAGCAGCGGGTCCGCCAGCCGGTTCTGCCGGCGTATGAAGGCGGCCACCGCCACCGCGCCCACCGCCGTGGCGAGCGCGGCCGTCCCGTCCGGGCCGTGTTCCGCGGTGTGCTTGACCGCGTAGACCAGCGGCAGGACCGACGTCAGGAACAGCGCGACGCTCGGCAGGTCCAGGCGGCCCGGGTCCGGGTCGCGGTACTCCGGCAGCAGCAGCGGTGCGGCCAGCAGCACCGGCAGCATCACGGGCAGCCCGATCAGGAACACCGAACCCCACCACCAGTGCTCCAGCAGCACGCCGCCGACGATCGGCCCCGCCGCCAGGCCCGCGGACAGTGCCGTGACCCACATCGCGATGGCCGTCGCCCGCTGCCGCGGATCGGCGAACATGTGGCTGAGCAGGGAGAGGGTGGAGGGCAGTACGGCCGCGCCGGCCACTCCGAGTACGGCGCGGGCGCCGATCAGGGTCGCGGCGTTCGGCGCGTACGCGGCGACCACCGACGCGACCATGAACCCGGCGGCACCCGCCAGCAGCAGCCTGCGGCGGCCGACGCGGTCGCCGAGCGTGCCCATGATCACGAGGGTGCCCGCGGTGAGGAACCCGTAGATGTCGGTGATCCACAGCACCTCGGAGCCGCTGGGCCGCAGGTCGGCGGCGAGGTACGGGGTGGCGAGCCAGAGCACGCCCAGGTCGGCGGTCATCAGGGCGACCGGCACCAGCAGCAGCGCGAGGCCGAGCCACTGGCGCGCTCCGGCGCGCGGTGGCGGGGTGCGGCGGTCTTCGGGGGCAAGGGCGTCGGCGTTGCGGTCGGCGTTGGTGCTCATGAGGTCGCCTCCACGCGCGCGAGTGCGGTACCGCGCTGCGGCGTCCGACGTGATGTGTAGTGCTGTCGCCCGTCGCCCAGGACCTCCTGCCGGGCCGCCTCCGCCGCGGCCAGCGTCTCCCGCACCCTCGCGGGCCGTACGTGTACGGGGACGCCCGTCAGCTCGGTGCCGTGCAGCAGCCGCACCGCCGACGCGGTGATGCCGTTGTACTCGGAGATGCCGACCCGCAGTTGCGTGTCCAGCGCGGTGTCCAGGCCGTCGCGGGCGTACTCGGCGGCCGTGGCGCCGGCCAGCCCCAGCCACAGCATCCGCTTCGCGGCGAGCCGCGGGGTGCTGCGACCGTAGGCGAAGCCGTAGTTCCAGACGCGGTCGATCCAGCCCTTGAGGATGGCCGGCGGCGCGTACCACCACACCGGGAAGACGACGAGGATGTCGTCGGCCGCGGTGATGCGGTCCATGTGGGCGTGGACCTCGGCGGAGTACCGCTTGTCGCGGTTCTCCCAGTCGGGTTCGTCCTCGGGGTGCAGGCGCGGGTCGAAGCGCTCGGCGTACAGGTCCAGGACGTCGACCGTGCCGCCTCCGTCCCGTATCCGGGCCTGCAGTCCGGCCGCGACCTGCGCGGTGAGGGAGTCGGTGCGCGGGTGGGCCACGACCATGAGCGTGTGGGACATGAGATCTCTCCGGGAGCGTGTGCAAGGGGATGCGCGGCGGGGCGCGTTCAGATGCCGAAGCCAGAGCCGCCGCTGACGTCGACGTTCTGGCCGGTCACCCACCGGGCGTCCGCGGAGGCGAGGAAGGCGACCACGTCGGCCACGTCGTCGGGGCGCCCCACGCGGTCGAAGACCGAGAAGGCGGCGGCGCGGGCGCGGGCCCCGGGGTCGGCCAGCCAGGGGTGGATGTCGGTCTCGACGGTCCCCGGGGACACCGCGTTGACGGTAATGCCGCGGGAGCCGAGGGCCTGGGCGAGCGTCAGCGTCAGTACGTCGATCGCGCCCTTGGCGGCGGCGTACGCGACCATCGCGGGGAAGGCGGTCCTGGTGACGCCCGACGAGATGTTGACGATCCTGCCGCCGTCGCGGAGGCGCTCCAGGCCCTGCTGGATGAGGAAGAACGGGGCCTTGGCGTTGACGGCGAACACCGCGTCGAAGTCGGCCTCGGAGACCTGGTGGATCTCGCCCGGGCCGCTGACGCCGGCGTTGTTGACGAGGATGTCGAGGCCGTCCGCGTGGGCGTCGAACTCCCGCCACAGCGCAGCCGCGTCCCCCGGGCGGCCCAGCTCGGTACCGAAGGCGACGGCGCTGCCGCCGGCCGCCTCGATGACGCGCACGGTCTCCTTGGCCGACGCGTCGTTGGTCGCGTAGTGCACGCCTACGCGGGCGCCTTCGGCGGCCAGGCGCTGGGCGATGGCGCGGCCGATGCCGCGGCTGCCGCCGGTGACGAGGGCGGTCTTGCCGGTGAGGCGGTGGGGCACGGGGGCGGTCGCGGGAGTCATGGGGGTGGGGGTGGGGGTGGGGGTGGCGGGCGTGGGGTGGAGGGTGGCGGACATGTGCGGGCTCCTCGTTCGTCGTCCTGCCGGCCGGGGGCTCCTCGTCCGGTGCACCTCACTGTCCGGGGGGCCGCATCGGATCCGGCTCGGGTCGTGTTCGGGCCGGGCTCGGGGGCGTTCGGGCGGGGCGGGAGCCGGCATCCGCGGCGGGCCTCCGCGGGCCCTCGCCGGCCGTCAGGGGACGTCGGGGGCGGTGTCAGCGGCCTGGGTTACCGTGATCGACATGCGATTCGGGGTGCTGGGCGAGACGGCGGTGTGGACGGACACCGGCCTGCCCGTGCGCGTACCGGAGCTGAAGGTCCGTGCCCTCCTCGCGTCCCTGCTGGCGCACGCCGGTCAGCCGGTCGCGACGTCGCGGCTGATCGACGACCTGTGGGGGGACGAGCCGCCCGGGAACCCGGCCCGGTCGCTCCAGGCGAAGGTCTCGCAGCTGCGGGCCGTGCTGGAGGCCGCGGAGCCGGGCGGGCGGGACCTGGTCGCCACGCGCGCGCCGGGTTATCAGCTCGTGCTGGCCGCGGACGACCCGGACGCGCTGGACGCCCGGCGGTTCGCGCGGCTGGCCGCCCGTGCCCGTACGGCGCCGGACGCCGCCGGACGGATCTCCCTGCTGGAAGAGGCCCTGGCGCTGTGGCGCGGGCCCGCCTTCGCGGACTTCGCCGGGGAGCCCTTCGCGCAGGCGGCGGTGGCCCGGCTGGCGGACGAGCGGCTGGCCGCGGCGGAGGCGCTGGCCGAAGCGCGGCTGGAGCTGGGTGAGCACGCCGAGGTGGTGGGCGAGCTGGCCGAGCTGGTGGCGCGGCATCCTCTGCGGGAGCAGCTGCGCGCCGTGTATCTGCGGGCGCTGTACGGGGCGGGCCGCCAGAGCGAGGCCCTCGCGGGGTACGAGGACCTGCGCGCCCGCCTCGCCGACGAGCTGGGGCTCGACCCCGGCCCGGCGCTCACCGCGCTGCACGGGGCGATGCTCCGGCAGGACGCGGAACTGGACGCCCCGGCCGCCGCCGGGCGCAGGTCCGCGGCCCCGGCGCGTACGAACCTGATCGCTCCCCCGCTGGGCGACCTCGTCGGACGGGACGAGGCCGTCGGGGAGGTGGCGGGGCTGCTGGCGGAGCGGCGGCTCGTCACGCTCACGGGACCGGGCGGGGTCGGCAAGACGCGCCTCGCGCTGGCGGTGATCGAGAAGCTGCGGGGGACGTATCCGGACGGCGAGTGGCTGGTGGAGCTGGCCGGCGCGGGCGGCGGGGCGGCGGGGGCGGCCAACAGGTCGACAAGTGCCGGTGGCGGATCGGCAGG
>NZ_JACBXC010000500.1 GCF_013870535.1 Streptomyces phytophilus
TCGCGCTCCAGCAGCCCGAGCACACCCGCCTCGTCGTCGCTGACGGACGTGCCCTCCGCCGCGGTCCGCCAGAACGCGAGCACCGCCGGTACGTCCGCGGGCTCCGCGGCCCGGATGTGGAGATCGTCCATGCCCGGCATCCCATCACCGAGTCCCCGCCCGCGTCGACCTGATTCGGCCTAAGCCGTGGCGACGGCTGCCCGGCCGCCCGGTCCGTCCCCGGCCGCTCGCGCGCATTCCTCCCGGCCCTCCGTGCCCGTCCGCCCCGGGGCCGCTCACGGGAGGGCGCCCGCCCGGCCCGTACGGGCGTGCCCCGGGGCCGCGGTCACTCGTGCGCGATGGCCGCCAGGACGTTGAGCCGGGATGCCCGCAGCGCCGGCAGCAGGGCGGCGAGCAGGCCGACCAGCACCGACCCGATCACCACCGCGAGCTGCACCGTCCAGTCGATCGCGAAGGCGCGCATGCCCTCCAGCGCCAGCACCTCGTGCACCCCCGCGCCCCACGCCAGGCCCAGCACCAGGCCGAGCAGCGCGCCGAACACGGCGATCACGACGGACTCCAGCCGGATCATCCGCCGCGTCTGGCGTCTGGACAGGCCGATGGCCCGCAGCATGCCGATCTCCCGGGTCCGCTCCACCACCGACAGCGCCAGCGTGTTCACCACACCCAGCACCGCGATGACGATCGCCAGCCCCAGCAGTGCGAAGACCAGATAGAGCAGCACGACGATCTGCTCCCGGATCAGCTCCTTGAAATCGGCCTGGTCGCGCACCTTGACCTGCGGGAAGTCCGCAAGACCGCTCTCCAGCGACGCGCGCAGCCGATCGACGTCGGTGCCGCTCGCGGCGTTGACGAAGACGACCGCCTCCTGGCCGCCGGGCAGGTACTTCTCCAGGGTCTCCATGCCCAGGAAGAAGCCGCCCGCCGCGCCGAACCCGCCGCTGGTCTCCTGCTTGGTGAGCGCCCCGACGGTCAGCTCCGCCTCCTCGCCGTTGGGGAACTGCACCTGAAGCGTGCTGCCGACACGTATGCCGTGGTCGCGGGCGAACTGCCGCTGCAGGCCCACGTGCCCGGGTGCGAGCGCGGCCCCGGTGTTCCCCTCCGCGTACTCCAGGCGGCTGACCTTGTCCAGCTCCTTGTCGAAGGCGCCCGCGCTGGTGCTGGTCTTCTCGCCGTCGGGCAGCGTGACCCGCAGCGGCGCGAACCGCTGGCGGACGACGAGGCCCACGCCGTCCGCGTCCTTGACCCGCTCGGTGACCTCGCGGGGGAACGGGCCGAAGCTGTCGCTCTGCACGAGGAAGTCGGCGCCCAGCGTCCGGTCGATCTCCTCGTCGAAGGACTTCGTCATGGACGCGGCGGCCACCGACATGCCGCCGACCAGGGCCAGGCCCACCATCAGCGCCACGGCCGTGGCGCCGGTGCGCCGCGGGTTGCGCAGCGCGTTGCGCTGGCTGAGGGCGCCGACCGAGCCGAAGATGCGGGGGAACCAGCCGCCGAGCACCCGGATCACCGGCCGTACCAGCAGCGGGCCGGCCGCCACCACGGCGAGCATCGTCAGCACCACGCCGCCCACCAGGTACACGGCGGAGTCCCGGGTCCGGTCCGCCGTGGCGCACAGGACGAATGACGCCGCCCCGATCACGCCGAGGACCGAGCCGAGCACCGCCCGCACCCGCATCGGCCTGCCGACCTCCGCGATCTCCAGGTCGGCGAGCGCCGCCATGGGGGAGACCCGCGCCGCGCGCCGGGCCGGCAGATACGCCGCGACGAACGTGACGCCCACGCCCACCGCGTACGCGAAGACCGGCGTCACCCAGCTCACGACCATCTCGGCCGCGTCCAGGTTCATCCCCAGCAGGCCCATCGTCTCGATGAGCCCCACGGCCAGCCCGATGCCGCTGAGCAGGCCGAGCGTGGAGCCCGCCAGACCGAGCAGCAGCGCCTCGGTGAGCACCGAGCGGCGGACCTGCCGCCGGTCCGCGCCCAGCGCGCGCATCAGCCCCAGCTCGCGGGTGCGCTGCGCGATGAGCATCGAGAACGTGTTGACGATGAGGAAGATGCCGACCAGCACGGCGATCCCGGCGAAGCCGAGCATCACGTACTTGATGATGTCGAGGAACGTGCCCAGCTCCTCCGCCGCCGACTTCGCCTGCTCGTCGGCGGTCTGCACGGCGTACTTCCCGCCGAGCGCCTCCTTGACGCGCTTCTTCAGCTCGGCGTCCGTCACGCCGGGCGCCGCGTCCACGGACACCGACGTGGCCGGCGCCGTGTCCCCGGCCGCCGTGTCCCCGGACCCCGGGGCCGCCGCCTCCCGATCCGCGGGCTCCGGCTTCTCCAGCAGCTGGCGCTGCGCCGCCGCCGTCTCCAGGTAGACCACGGTCGCGCCCGGGTTCGTGGTCGTGAACTTCGCGATGCCGACGACCTCGGCCTCGAACGTGCCGGGCTGCGCGATGACGTTGAGCGTGTCCCCGATCCCGATGTTCTTGCGGTCGGCGGTGTCCTTGTCGAGCAGGGCCTCGCCGGCGCCGGACGGTTCGCGGCCGTCCGACAGCTCCACCGGGCTGCGGTCGCTCACGTACCAGTTGGTGGCGATCGTCGGAGGGCCGGTGGTCCGGCCGAGCGGCTCGTTCTCCGCGTCGGTGACGGTGAGGTTGTCCACCTCGACGTCGAGGTGGACGTCCTGCACCCCCGGCACCTTCGCCACGTCCTGCGCCACCGACGCGGGCAGCGTCGGCACCAGCCCGGAGGCGAACCCGCGGCTCTGCTCGAACGCCTCCTTCGGGGAGACCGCGACGTCGGCGGCCGTGGAGGCGAAGAGCCGGTCGAACGTGCGGCTGACGGTGTCGGAGAAGATGAGGCTGCCGGAGACGAACGCCACCGACAGCACCACTGCCAGCGCCGAGAGCAGCATCCGCCCCTTGTGCGCGAAGAAGCTGCGCAGAGTCGCCTTGAGCACGCCGCCCTCAGCTCTTCCTGATGCCGTCGAAGCGCTTCATGCGCTCCAGCACCGCGTCGGCCGTCGGCCGCGGCATCTCGTCCACGATCCGCCCGTCGGCCAGGAAGAGCACCAGGTCGGAGTGGGCGGCGGCGCCCGGGTCGTGGGTCACCATCACGACCGTCTGCGCCAGCTGGTCGACCGCCTCCCGCAGGAAGCCCAGCACTTCGAGACCGGAGCGCGAGTCGAGGTTGCCCGTCGGCTCGTCGGCGAAGATCAGCTCGGGCCGGGAGGCCAGCGCCCGCGCGCACGCCACCCGCTGCTGCTGGCCGCCGGAGAGCTGCGAGGGCCGGTGGTCGAGCCGGTCGCGCAGGCGGAGCGTGCCGATCACCCGGTCCAGCCACTCGGGGTCGGGCTTGCGGCCCGCGATGTCCATCGGCAGCGTGATGTTCTCCAGCGCGTTCAGCGTGGGCAGCAGGTTGAACGACTGGAACATGAAGCCGATCCGGTCGCGGCGCAGCCGCGTCAGCTCCCGCTCGCCCAGGCCCGTGATCTCCGTGTCGCCCAGCCAGACCCGCCCGGAGGTCACCGTGTCGAGCCCCGCGAGGCAATGCATCAGCGTGGACTTGCCGGAGCCGGACGGGCCCATGACCGCCGTGAAGCGGGCGCGGCCGATCTCCACGTCCACCTCGTCCAGCGCCACGACCGCCGTCTCGCCGCTGCCGTACCTCTTCGTCAGCCCGCCGGCCCGGGCCGCGACCCCGGCGGGCGGTCCCGCTTCGCGTCTGTCGAGTGCCGCCGGTGTGGACAATGCCGTTCCCCCATCGGGCTGTGAGCCGGGCGCCGGGTGCGCGTTCCTGTCTGTCCGCCGCACGCCGTACGCGCCCGGCGGGGACCTGCTGCAAGGCCGCGCGACCGATCGGGTCACGCCGTCTGCCAGCGAGACTAGGCGGCCGCGGAATCGCGCGCATCCCTCCCGGGTGGCACCTGTGGACAACCCCCTACTCCCGCGGGAGGACGGCCTTCTCCTGTGGACGGCGCAGTGGCCGTCAGCCTCGCAGCGCAGTGCCCAGGACGTGGTACGAGGCCGGGGTCGGCGGCCCCTTCTCCGGCACCCGCAGCCGCCGGTACGCGCCGAGCGTGAAGCCCGCGGCGGTCAGCTCGCCGAGGACGTCGCGGCCGGAGTGGCAGCCGCCGAGCCTGCCGGCGCTGGAGGACGGCAGGCTCG
>NZ_JACBXC010000501.1 GCF_013870535.1 Streptomyces phytophilus
ACCTCTTCGACGCGGTCGTCCGCCACCCGGTCACCGTCGCCTGAGCCCGGGGCCCGGCCGCGCGCACGCGGCCGGGCCCCGCCGGCTGCCGGTGCTCAGAGCGCGTCCGGGGCGTCGAAACGCACCGAGCGAAGCTCCAGTTCGTCCCTGGTGGGCCTGCCGTGCGCCCGCAGCCGCCACTCGGGGCCGGTGCAGTTGGCGCCGACGTAGACGGTCGCCGCGGTGTCGGTCTCGTTGTGCGGGGCGTAGCCGGGCGGCACCCGGTCGTCGCCGACGCCGTAGAGGTTGATGCACTTGCCGCTGACCGGGTCGTGCAGGTCGACGCGGCGCTCCTGGCCGAAGCCGTCCACGTACGTGTAGTGGAAGTCGCCCTGGGCGGCCTGGGCGGGACCGGCCAGCGGCAGCACGAGGGTGAGTGCGGCGAGAACGGAACCCAGGGCGGTGCGCAGCTTCATGAGGGCCTTTCCGAAGACGATCGGGTGTCGGTGCGGGCCCGACCCTAGAAGGGCGACACGGGACGAAACGGTCCGCCGGCGCCATTCGCCCCGCGCGTCACGCGAGCACCACCCCTTCGGATGAGAATGATCACTATGCGACAAGCGGCAGTTCGGCCCGCCCGGCTGCCGAGGGGCCACCGCCTGGTTCCCCCGTCCCGGATGCGGTCCTACAGTGGCGCACATCACAGCGCCACGGACCCGTCCGATCCGGGGAGGGCACATGAGCCGCATCTCGGTCACAGTCGACGGCACGACCTACGAGGACGACGTGGAGCCGCGCCTGCTCCTCGTGCACTACCTGCGCGACCGCCTGGGCCTGACCGGCACACCCGTCGGCTGCGACACCGGCAACTGCGGTGCCTGCACGGTCGACGTGTCGGGCGCCAGCGTCAAATCCTGCTCCATGCTGGCCGTTCAGGCCGACGGGGCGGAGGTGACGACGATCCAAGGGCTGGCCGCCGACGGCCGGTGGCACCCGCTGCAGCGGGCCTTCCACGAGGAGCACGGGCTGCAGTGCGGCTACTGCACCCCCGGGATGATCCTCGCCGCCCGCGACCTGCTGCGGGCCAACCCGCACCCGACCGCGGAGGAGGTCAGGCACGGCCTGGAGGGCAACCTCTGCCGCTGCACCGGCTACCAGAACATCGTCCGCGCCGTCCTCGCCGCCGCCGCAGCGGCCGACGCCGACGCCGGCGGGGAGGCCGCGATATGACCACCGCAGAGCGCCCCGCGCCCGCCGTCGGCCGCTCCCACCCCCGCAAGGAAGACGCCCGCCTGGTCACCGGCCGCACGAGCTGGACCGACAACCTCACTTTGCCCGGCATGCTCCACATGGCGGTGCTGCGCAGCCCGATGGCGCACGCCCGCATCGACCGCCTCGACCTCACCGCCGTACGCGAACGCCCCGGCGTCGTCGCCGCGTTCGGGGCCGCGGACCTCGACGGCGAGCTGGGCTCCCTGCCCTGCGCCTGGCCGGTCACCGAGGACATCGTCCACCCCGACCACCCGCCGCTCGCCGTCGGCGAGGTACGCCACGCCGGCGACCCCGTCGCCGTCGTCGTCGCCCGCGACCGCTACGCCGCCGCCGACGCGCTGGAGGCCGTCGAGGTCGACTACACCCCGCTGCCGCCCGTGCTCGACATGGAGGCCGCGCTCACCGACGGCGCCCCGCTCGTCCACGCCGGCAAGGGCACCAACCGGTGCTTCGACTGGCCCCTGGCGAGCGGCGACTACGCCGCGGCCAGGGCCCGCGCCGACGTCGTCGTCACCCGCCGCTACGTCCAGCAGCGCCTCATCCCCAACGCCATGGAGCCCCGCGCCGTCCTCGCCGCCCCCGCGGCCACCGGCGCCGACGAGTACACCCTGTACTCGGCCACCCAGATCCCGCACATCCTGCGCCTGATGCTTGCCGTCGTCACCGGCATCCCCGAGCAGAAGATCCGGGTCATCGCCCCCGACGTCGGCGGCGGCTTCGGCTCCAAGCTCCAGGTGTACGCCGAGGAGGCCCTCGCGCTGGTCGTCGCCAAGCGCCTCGGCCGCCCGGTGAAGTGGACGGAGTCCCGCTCCGAGGGCTACCTCGCCACCCACCACGGCCGCGACCAGATCCAGGACGTCGAGGTCGCCGCGACCCGCGACGGCAGGCTGCTGGGCATGAAGGTCGACCTGCTGGCCGACATGGGCGCGTACCTCATGCTCGTCACGCCCGGCATCCCCATCCTCGGGGCCTTCATGTACCCGGGCATCTACAAGATGGACGCCTACGCCTTCCACTGCACCGGCGTCTTCACCACCAAGACCCCCACCGACGCCTACCGCGGCGCCGGGCGCCCCGAGGCCACGTACGCCGTCGAGCGCATCATGGACGAACTCGCCGCGGAACTCGGCCTCGACCCCGTCGAGTTGCGCCGGCGCAACTGGATCGGGCACGGCGAGTTCCCGTACACCTCGGTCGCCGGCCTGACCTACGACAGCGGCAACTACGAGGCCGCCACCGACAAGGCCCTCGCCCACTTCGGCTACGCCGCGCTCCGCGCCGAGCAGCGCGAGCGGCACGCGCGCGGGGACACCGTGCGGCTCGGCGTCGGCGTCTCCACGTACACCGAGATGTGCGGCCTGGCCCCCAGCCGGGTGCTGCGCGACCTGCGGTACGCGGCCGGCGGCTGGGAGGCGGCGAGCATCCGCATGCTGCCCACCGGCAAGGTCGAGGTGATCACCGGCACCAGCCCGCACGGCCAGGGGCACGCCACCACCTGGAGCCAGATAGCCGCAGACGTGCTCGGCGTCCCCGTCGAGGACGTCGACGTGCTCCACGGCGACACGCGCATCGCGCCGCAGGGCATGGACACCTACGGCTCGCGCTCGCTGGTCGTCGGCGGTGTCGCGGTGCACGAGGCGGCGGTGAAGGTGGTCGGCAAGGCGCGCCGGGTCGCGGCCCACCTGATGGAGGCCGCGGAGGAGGACCTGGAGTTCACGGCGGGCACGTTCGCCGTGCGCGGCTCGCCGGAGGAGGCGAAGACGATCCAGGAGGTCGCCTTCGCCACCTTCACCGGCCACGACCTGCCCGACGGCATGGAGCCGACGATCAACGCGGGACACGTCGTGGAGCCGGACAACTTCTCGTATCCGCACGGCACCCACCTGTGCGCGGTCGAGGTGGACACCGAGACCGGCGCGGTCCGCATCCGCTCGTACGTCGCCGTCGACGACGTCGGCAAGGTCGTCAACCCGCTGATCGTGGAGGGCCAGGTGCACGGCGGGCTCGCGCAGGGCATCGCCCAGGCGCTGTACGAGGAGGCCGTCTACGACGACGACGGCAACCTCGTCTCCGGCACCCTCGCCGACTACCACGTGCCCGCCGCCCCCGACCTGCCCGACTTTGTCACCGACCGCACCGAGACCCCCGCCACGTCCAACCCGCTGGGCGTCAAGGGCGTCGGCGAGGCCGGCACCATCGCCTCCACCCCCGCGGTCGTGGGCGCGATCGTCGACGCCCTGCGCCCGCTGGGCGTCACCGACGTGCGGATGCCCTGCACGCCGGAGCGCGTGTGGCAGGCGCTCCGGGAGGCGCAGGCGCGGAAGGGAGCCCAGGCATGATCCCCGCGGCATTCGACTACGTACGCCCCGAGTCGGTCGGCGATGCCGTCGGCGCCCTCGCCGCCGCCGAGGCCGCCGGGAGCGAGGCCAAGGTGCTCGCCGGCGGGCAGAGCCTGCTGCCGCTGCTGCGGATGCGGCTCGCCTTCCCCGACCTGGTCGTGGACGTGGGCCGGATCCCCGGGCTGCGCGGCGTGCGGGACGACGGCGACGCGCTGGTGATCGGCGCGATGACCACCCACCACGACGTCGTCGCCGACCCGCTGGTACGCCGCCACGCCGGGCTGCTCGCCGCGGCCACCGCCACCGTCGCCGACCCGGCCGTCCGGCACCGCGGCACCCTCGGCGGCTCGCTGGCCCACGCCGATCCCGCCGCCGACCTGCCGGCGGTGGCGCTCGCGCTGGACGCCGAGCTGACCGCGGTCGGGCCGCGGGGCCGGCGGACGGTCCCGGCCCGGGAGTTCTTCACCGACTACCTGACCACGGCGTTGGCGCCCGGCGAACTGCTGGCCGAGATCCGGGTGCCCAAGTACGACGGCTGGGGCTTCCGCTACGAGAAGTTCAGCCGGGCGGC
>NZ_JACBXC010000502.1 GCF_013870535.1 Streptomyces phytophilus
CGGCCGCTTCCGCCGCGCTCCCCGCATCCGGTACGTCCGGAACGTCCGGCACGGGGGCCGCGTCGGCGGGCAGGGCGAGCACGGTGGCCAGGAGGACGGCGGAGGCGGCGGTGAGGGCGGAGCGGGGGGTGCGCGACATGTACCCCAGGCTTCCCTGCCGCCACCGTATTCCGGTCATTACTGGGCGAAACCGCGTAATACCATCACTCGTGAGGATGGGCATCCCGGCGGCGCGACCAGGGCCACTTGCGCCGCTCGGGCACGCCTTCCGGGTCGTACGCGTACACCCAACCCCGCGGCAGCTTCAGCCGCGGGGTGAGGTTCGCCGGCTCCAGCCGGTAGACGTGCACCGTCGGCGGGCCGCCCGCGGGGTCGGGCACCGGCACCTCGTACACCTTCGGCGGCCGGCCCGTGGCGCCCACGTGCACGGCGAGCGTGCGGCCGTCCAGCGGGCCGCCGACGAACGCGGTGTCCTCCGCGCGCACGGCGTCAGCCCTCGCCGAGCAGGTGGGCGGCGTCGGGCAGGAACGGCGCGATCCGGCGTACGAGGTCGCCCGCGGGCCCGTCCGCCGTCTCCAGCTCCAGCGCCCGCCGCAGCACCCGGCCGCACTCCTCGTCGCCCGCGGCGGTGGCGACCAGCAGCGCGATGAAGTGGTCGACGAGCCAGCCGCGCAGCTCGGGCAGCGGCGGCTGCTTGCCCTCGTCCAGCCAGATCAGCGACGCGCCCTCGACCGCCGTGATCCACGTACGGATCATGGTCAGCAGCCGGTGGCCGGGCTCGGGCACCTCGATGTGCAGCAGGATCTGCTCGGCGGCGGAGCGGCGGACCTCGTCCACGATGGCGGTGGTGCGGCTGGTCTGCACGACGCTGCCGCCCTGCAGCAGTGCCTTGAAGCCGGCGTCGTGCTCGTCGACGAAGCCGAGGTATCTGTCCAGGGCGCTGGTGAGGCGCCGGGTGAGCGGGCCCTGCTGCGGCTGGCGGAAGCACAGTTCCAGCTCGTCGGCGGCGCTGCGCAGGGCGGCCTCGTAGAGCTGCTGCTTGCCGCCGGGAAAGTAGCGGTAGACCAGCGGTCGGGAGACCTCCGCGGCGGCGGCGACGTCGTCGAGCGAGACGTCCTCCGGGGCGCGGTGGGCGAAGAGGCCGAGCGCGGCGGCGAGCAGCTGGCTGCGGCGCTGGGAGACGCTCATCCTGCGGTACGCGACCGCCGGCCGGGGCGCGGCGGGGCGGGCTCCCCGGTCGGACGCGGTGCTCATGTCCGGCAGCGTAGCCCGCCCGGCCGGTACCCGGGGGCCCGGGCCGTCCGGGTCCCGTACGACCTGCTGGTACGCGTCCGGCCCCACTCCGCCGGCCCGCTCAGGCCAGCAGGCCGGAGCTGCGCCACAGCCTGCGTCCGACCCCTTGCAGCACCCCGATGTCGTCGAGGAAGTCCGTCAGCCGCTTCGCGCCCGTCTGCATCACCTCGCGCCGGTGCGGACTGGCCTTGACCTGCGCCACCGCCTCCGCGCGGTTCAGGCCCGCGTCCGTGTACACCTGCGGGTTGACGAAGGAGACGGAGAACACCCGCGCCGCCTCACCGGAGGTGAGCCGGGTGAAGTTCCGCTCCCAGCGCGGCGCGGTGAGCATCTGCCGGCGCAGCTCCTCGCGCGCGTACCGGACGTGCCGCGCCTCCTCGACGACGTGGATCCGGGTCACGCCGCGCACCAGCGTCTGGACCCGCTCGTCGGGGAAGACCAGCCGCTGCATCCAGTCGAGGATCTCCTCGCCGAGGAGGGTCGCGGTGAAGGAACCGGGGGTGGTGGACACGGTCTTGAGGATGCGCGCGAGGTTGTGGTGGAAGCGGGAGACGGGGTACGGCTCCGCGCCGCCCTTGCTGATCATCCGGGCGAACATCATCGAGTGCCGGCACTCGTCGGCTATCTCGGTGAGCGCGTAGCGCACGTGGTTGCTCGTGACCGGCTTGTCGTAGATGTGCCGGACGAGCAGCTGCATGAGGATGATCTCGAACCAGATGCCCAGCGAGGCCAGCGACGCCGCCTCCAGCCGGGCCAGCTCCTTCTGCTGCTCCTCGGACATCCGCCGCCACATGGGGGTGCCGTAGAGGGAGACCAGCTCGGGCGGCCAGAACCACTTGCCTTCCTCGATCGGCGCGTCCCAGTCCAGCTCCTTGTCCGGGTCGAAGGAGTGCTTCTCCGACGCCGCGAGGAGCCGTTCCGCGACCTTCTCGCGGTCCTTGAGCGGGCCCAGCGCGTCCGTCAGCGCGAGGTGCCCCGTCGTCGTGGTCATCGCGTCTCCTGGGAGAGTTACCGGCGGTCACCTCTTATGAGACAGCTTGTCAGCAAGCGCGTCAATGCCCCCGACGCGCCTTGTTGACGCGTGGGTAACGTGACCAACCGGCGGGCGCCGGGCGTCAGTCGACGGTGACGATGCACGTGACCCGGCCGTTGGAGCGCTCGGCCTGCTCCTCGCACTGCTCCCTGTTCGCCTCGCTGCTGGAGGCCAGGAGCCAGAAGACGGCGCCGCCGACGAGGAGGAAGATCAGGCCGATGACGATGCCGATCAGGATGTCCTTCACGGCGGCCATCGTAGAAGCGCGCCGGGGGAGCGGTCCCGGGCTTCGTACAGACGCAACGGCGGCTGCCGCACGCCCGGTTCAGCGCAGCGCCGCCCGCATCACCCCGCGCGCGACCGGGGCCGCGCTGCCGCCGCCGCTGATGTCCGCCCGGTCCGCCTCCGCGTCCTCCACGACCACCGCCACCGCCACCCCCGGCACGGCGGTCCGCGGCTTCTGCGCCCAGGAGATGAACCAGGCGTACGGGCTCTCGGAGTTGTCCACCCCGTGCTGCGCCGTGCCCGTCTTCCCGCCGACCGTCAGCCCGTCGACCGCCGCGAGGCCGCCGGTGCCGCCGGTGACCGCGTCGATCATCATCTGCCGCAGCAGCGCCGCCGTCCCCGGGTTCATCGGCGTCTCCTCGTACGCCGGCCGTGTCCGCGCCACCGTCTCGCCGCCGGCGTCCGCGAGCCGGTCCACCAGGTACGGGCGCATCGACCGGCCGCCGTTGGCGATCGTCGCCGCGACCCGCGCCATCTGCAGCGGCGTCGCCCGGGTGTCGTACTGCCCGATGGCCGACAGCGCGACCTGCGCCGGGTCCATCCGCGTGTTGACGTGGCTCGGCAGCACGGGGGAGGGGAGGGAGAGCCCGCCGTCGTTGAAGCCGAACGCCTCGGCGGTCTCCACGATCCGCTCGGTGCCGACGGTCGCGCCGAGCTTCGCGAACACCGTGTTGCACGACTCCGCGAACGCCTCCCGCAGGGGCGCGTCGGCGCAGCCGCTCGACTCGTTGCGCAGCAGGGTGGTGCTGCCGATGAGCCGGTACGGGCTGGGGGTGCGGGTCGGCGCGTCGATGTCGGTGACGACGCCGGACTCCAGCGCCGCCACCGCCGTGATCACCTTGAACGTGGAGCCGGGCGGATACGTCTGCCGGATCGCCCGGTTGAGGAGCGGCTGGGCGGGGTCGTCGGCGAGGCGGTCCCAGGCCAGCGTGGTGGCGGGGGAGTTGCCGGAGAGCAGCGCGGGGTCGTAGCCGGGGCTGCTGACGAGGGCGAGGACGCGGCCGGTGGCGGGTTCGAGGGCGACGACGGCGCCCTTGCGGCCGCGCAGCCCGCGGAACGCGGCCTTCTGCACGGCCGGTACGACGGTGGTGTGCACCTGGCCGCCGGGCTGGCGGCTGCGGGTGAGGTCGCCCCAGAGCGGCAGCGGGGCGAGCCGGCCGTCGGTGCCGGCGAGGACGCGGTCCTCGGCGTCTTCGAGGAGGGTGGCGCCGTAGAGCTGGGAGGCGAAGCCGGTGACGGGGGCGTAGAGGCGGCCGTCGGTGTACGAGCGCTCGTAGCGCAGGCCCTGGCGGGTGTCGGCGGAGCCGGTGAGGCGGCGCCCCGCGGCGTAGATGTCGCCGCGGGGCTGGGCGTAGCGCTCCAGGGCGTGGCGGCGGTTGGCGGGGTTGTGGTCGTACTCGGGGGCGTTGAGCACCTGGACGCGGGCGGCGCCGAGGAGGAGGGCGAGGAAGAGCAGGAGGCTGCAGGCGGCGGCGATGCGGGTGTTGCGGATCACGGGGTGCCGTCCGCGGGGCGGCGGGGCTCGTCGGCCGCGGGGGCGAG
>NZ_JACBXC010000503.1 GCF_013870535.1 Streptomyces phytophilus
GGACGCAGGCGGCGATCCGCCGGGACGGCGGGCGGAACGGCCCGCTGCTGGCGAACTACGTGGGCAAGTACGTGCACGACATGTGGGGGCACTTCCGGGCGGCGTACCGGAACGTGCGCGAGGGCGGGCGGGTGGTCTACGTGATCGGCAACTCGACCTTCTACGGGAACCAGGTGCCGGCGCAGGAGTGGTACGCGGCGCTGCTCCGCGAGGCGGGGTTCGCGGGGATCGAGGTGGAGGTCATCCGTAAACGGAACAGCAACAAGGCGCTGTTCGAGTACGCGGTGTCGGGCGGGCGGCCGTAGGACCCGCGGCGGGCCGGGGGCCGCGGACGGGGCCGCGGGGCCGCGGCGGCGGGAGTTTATCCACAACTGGGGAGTAATCCACAGATTGGCGGTGCGCGGTCCACTCGGCTCGGGCGAGGCCGCAGAATGTCGGCATGAGCGAGATCGACGGGGGCAAAGCGGGACGTGCCGGCGACGACGCAAGCGTCGGCCCCGGGGGCTACGGAGACGGTGACGGGACCGGCGGGAGCGGCGGCACCGGGGAGGGCGCGGCGCCGGCGTGGGAGCGGCGGTTCCGGGCGCCGCGGATCAGCCTGCCCGGATGGGCGGAGGACGCGCCGGACCGCGCGCTGTACGTGTCGAACGTGACCGGCACGTTCGAGCTGTACGCCTGGGACCGCCGCACGGGCGGCATCCGCCAGGTCACCGACCGGCCGAACGGCACGACGGACGGCGCGCTGACGCCGGACGGCGAGTGGGTGTGGTGGTTCTGCGACACCGACGGGGACGAGTTCGGGGTGTGGCGGCGGCAGCCGTTCGCGGGCGCCGCCCCGGGGCAGGACCGGGCGGCGGCGCCGGGGCTGCCGGCCGCGTACTCGGCAGGGCTCGCGCTCGGACGGGACGGCACGGCGGTGGTCGGCAGGTCCACGGAGGAGACGGGCACGACGATCCATCTCGTGCGGCCCGGCGGCGAGCCCAGCGAGATCTACCGGCACCGGGAGTCCGCCGGCGTCGGCGACCTCTCGCACGACGGCAGGCTGCTCGCCATCGAGCACACCGAGCACGGCGACGCGATGCACGCCGCCCTGCGCGTCCTGCGGCTCGGCGGCTTCCCCGGCGTGGACCCGGTGGTCGCCGATCTGGACGACACCAAGGGCGGCCGGGAGGAACTGGGCCTGGAGGTGCTGGGCTTCGCACCGGTGGCGGGCGACTCTCGGCTCCTCGTCGGGCACCAGCGGCGCGGCCGGTGGGAGCCGATGATCTGGGACCCGGTCACGGGGCAGACCCGGGACCTGGAGTTCGACCTGCCGGGGGACGTGTCGGCGGAGTGGTATCCGGACGGCAGCGCCCTGCTCGTGCTGCATACGTACCAGGCGCGCAGCGAGCTGTGGAGGTACGGGCTGGAGGGTGCCGGCTCCGGCGCCCTGACCCGGGTGGAGACCCCGCCGGGGACGATCTCGGGGGCGACGGCGCGGCCGGACGGCACGGTGGAGTTCCACTGGTCGTCGGGCGCGGAGCCGCCGCAGGTGCGGTCCGCCGAGGGCGCCGTGGTGCTCCAGCCGCCGGGCCCGGCGGCGCCGCGCTCGGTGCCGGTGGAGGACGCCTGGGTCGACGGGCCGGGGGGACGGATCCACGCGCTGGTGCAGCGGCCGGAGGGAGAGGGTCCGTTCCCCTGCCTGTTCGACGTGCACGGCGGCCCGACGTGGCAGGACAGCGACGCCTTCGCGGCCGGCCCTGCCGCCTGGGTCGACCACGGCTTCGCCGTGGTCCGCGTCAACTACCGCGGCTCCACCGGCTACGGCCGGGAGTGGACCGACGCGCTCAAGCACCGGGTGGGACTCATCGAGCTGGAGGACATCGCCGCGGTGCGGGAGTGGGCCGTCGCCTCCGGTCTCGCGGACCCCGAGCGGCTGGTCGTCGGCGGCGGTTCGTGGGGCGGGTATCTGACGCTCCTCGCGCTGGGCACGCAGCCGGACGCCTGGGCGCTGGGCCTGTCGGCGGTGCCCGTCGCGGACTACGTGTCGGCGTACGAGGACGAGATGGAGGCCCTCAAGGCGATGGACCGCACGCTGATGGGCGGCTCGCCGCAGGACGTCCCCGAGCGCTACGCCGCGTCGTCACCGCTGACGTACGTGGACCAGGTGCGGGCCCCGGTGTTCGTCTCCGCGGGGGTCAATGATCCGCGGTGCCCGATCCGGCAGGTGGAGAACTACGTCGGGCGGCTCGCGGAGCGCGATCACCCGCACGAGGTGTACCGCTACGACGCGGGGCACGGCTCGCTGGTCGTGGACGAGCGGATCAAGCAGTTGGGGCTGGAGCTCGACTTCGTTCGCCGTCATCTGCTTCCGGACCTGGCTCCGCGGCGGCAGCGGCCGGATCCGGAGCCTCTGGACCGCTCCCCCCGGGATCGGGGGAGGTGAGGCCGAGGGCCAGGTCGCGCGCGACCTCCGCCTCGCGGCGGAAGAGGCGGTACCACATGAAGATCACGAAGCCGGCGAAGACGAACCACTGGGCCGTGTAGCCGAGGTTCTGGAACGCCTTGAGGTCGAGCCCGCTGCCCTGCGGGACCTCGGCGGGCACGGGCTGCATCCCGCCGTCGGCCTCGAAGAGGGTGATCCAGGCCGTGGAGACCTGTTCGTCCACGACGTTGATCAGCGCCGCGGCGCTGATCATGCCGACCTGGCCGCGGGGCAGCCCGCCCTCGGTGTGCACGCCGGGGGAGCCCTGGTGCTCGGACGCCTGGAGGGCACCGGTGACGGTGACCTCGCCGGCGGGCGGCTCGGGGGCCTTCGCCGGGTCGGCGTCGCCGGGCAGCCAGCCGCGCAGGACGGGGACGGAGGTGGGGGTTCCGGCTGCGCTGCCGTCGCCGTCGCCGCCCACGGGGGCGTCGGTGCGCAGAAGGGTCAGCACGTAGAAGCCGGTCTCGCCGTCGAGAGTGCGGTCGGGGACGAGGAGTTGGGGGCCGTAGCGCCCGGTGACCGTCGCCGCGTCGCCGGTCGTCTCCTGGGTCACGGGCAGCAGCTCGCCCATCGGCCGGCCGGCGGCGCCGTCGCCGAGGTCCTTCTGCTCCTGCTGCTCCTGGTGGGTCTCCACGCGCGTCTCGAAGCGGCCCAGCTGCCAGCTGCCCATGACGAGGCAGACCGGGATGGCGAGTGCGGCGAGGATGTTGACGACCCACCACCGGGGCGTCAGCAGGAACCGGTACACGCCCCCACGGTACGGCCTCCCCCGGCGGCCCTCCGCCGGGGGGCCGGTCGGGGCCGGGGCCGGGCCCGCGGCGGATCGGAGCCGGCGCGCCCGCGCGCCGCCCGTGCCGCGCTGCGGTACGGGTCAGGCGCTCGGGAGCGGTTCGGTGTAGTAGACGGTGCCCGCGCAGGCGTTCTGGACCGTGACGCTGGCCACCGCGGAGGAGTCGGCCTCGGGCGAGTGGGTCAGGGTGACGGAGCCGTCGGTGGTGCCGTCACCTTCGCCCGGCTCACCGGTGCCGCCGGTGTCGCCGCCGGTCTCGGTCCCCTGGTCGGTCTCGGACTGCGTCTCGTCCGGCGACGACTGCGTGTCGTCGCTGGGGTCCGGGGCCGGGGTGGTGGCGGTGGTGTTGCAGCCGCCGTCGCTGCTGGCCTCCGGCACCCAGGCGAACTCCACCACGTACGACTCGCCGGCCGCCAGCACCAGCGTGCCGGTGGTCTCGGGCGCCGGCAGCAGGTCCGTGGCGGCGTCGCCGACGGTGTGCGTACGGGTGTCGACCGCGCTCGCGCTCGCCGCGCCGAACGTGCCGCCCACCCGCACGCCGCCGGACGACTCGACCACGCATGCGGTGGCGGAGACGTTGGTGACGGTGAAGGAACCGGTGACCCGGCCCGACTCGTCGGGCGTGCCGCTGGCCGCGACGGGCTCGCTGACCTGCGTCGGCGCGCACGGCTCCGTGGCCGTCGTGCCTTCGGAGCCGCCGGTCGGGGCGGCGGTGTTCTCGTCGTGACCGGGCGGCTCGGTCTTCTCTTCCTTGTCGCTCGGCTCCTTGCTGCCGGCGGTGGCGTCGGAGTCGTTGCCCTCGACGGCGCCGCCCCCGCCCTGCTGCCCGGCGCCGGGCAGCCGGCTGTTGGCGATGTCCTGGCGCGGGTTCTTCTCGCTGGTCGAGCCGGCGACGTT
>NZ_JACBXC010000504.1 GCF_013870535.1 Streptomyces phytophilus
GCGCCTGTGCGTCCGCCGTCTGCTCGACGCAGGTCCAGCCGGGCACCGGGAGGTCGGCGAGGCGGGCGAGGGAGAGCCGCCGCACGGCGGCGCCGCCGCCGATGAAGTCGGACACGAAGCCGTCGGCGGGGTCCGCGAGAAGCTGTTCGGGCGTGTCGTACTGGAGCACCCGGCCGCCTTCGCCGAAGATCGCGATCTTGTCGCCCATCTTCACGGCCTCGTCGATGTCGTGGGTGACGAAGACGATGGTCTTGCGCAACTCGGCCTGGATGCAAAGGAACTCGTTCTGCAGGGCCTCCCGGTTGAGCGGGTCGATGGCGCCGAACGGCTCGTCCATGAGCATCACCTGCGGGTCGCCGCCCAGGGCCCGCGCGACGCCGACACGCTGCTGCTGACCGCCGGAGAGCTGCCGGGGGTAGCGTCGCCGGTAGACCTCCGGGTCGAGACCGACGAGCTCCAGCAGCTCGTCCACGCGCCCGGCGACGCGCGCCTTGTCCCAGCCGAGCATCCGCGGCACGGTGGCAATGTTGTCGGCGACGGTGCGGTGCGGGAAGAGGCCGCCCTGCTGGATGGTGTAGCCGATGCTGCGCCTCAGCTCGTGGGCGGGGATGTGGGTGACGTCCCTGCCGTCCAGGTGGATACGGCCGGAGGTCGGTTCGATGAGGCGGTTGACGAGCTTCATCGTGGTGGTCTTGCCGCAGCCGGACGGGCCCACGAAGACCACGATCCGGCCGGTGGGGATGGACAGCGTCAGCTCCTCGACGGCCGCGGTGGACTGACCGGGGTAGCGCTTGCTCACCTTCTCCAGGCGGATCATCGTCGCGTCGGCGGAAGGGGGCTGTGTCTGCGTCTGTGTCTGCGTCTGTGTCGTGTCAGGCTGAGTCATGTCAGGCACCGAGCCCTCGTGGTGTGGTGAGTCGGTTGACGGCGGCGAACAGCAGGTCGAAGAGCACCGCGAGCACCGCGATGGCCGCGATGCCCTCGATGGTCAGGTAGACCGCGAACGGGGTGCCGGCGGTGGCCAGGCCGTCCAGGATGAGGTTGCCGAGACCGGGGCCGTTCACCGCCGCGGCGATGGCGGCGATGCTCAGCAGCAGCTGGGCCGCGACCCGCAGGCCCGCGAGCATCACGGGCCAGGCCAGCGGCAGTTCGACGACGGCCAGGACCCGGAGCCGTCCCATGCCCATGGCGCGGGCCGACTCGGTCACGGCGGGGTCGACTTGGCGCAGGCCGACCATCGTGTTGCGGATGACGGGCAGCAGCGCGTAGAGCGTCAGGGCGACGATCGACGGCCCGTTGCCCAGGCCCAGCGGCGTGATCAGCAGCCCGAACAGGGCGTAGGACGGGATGGTCAGCAGCAGTCCGGCCGCGCCCAGTACGACCGCGCGCGGTGCGCCGGTGCGGTACGTGAGCACCGCGAGCGGTACCCCGAGGAGCACGGCAAGACCGAGGCCCTCCAGCACCAGCAGCGCGTGCGCAACCGTCTCGTCCAGTACGTCGGTCCAGTTGTCGGCGAAGAACTCGGAGAAGGTCATGGCGGCACCGCCGCGCTCAGGCGGTCGCCGACAGCGGCGCGGCCGCCGGCGCGGTGGCGAACGCGTCGTGGAAGAAGGCGGCCAGCTCGTCCGCCAGCTCCTTGAACGTGGGGTGGTCGTCGAACATCCACTCCGTGTGCCCGGCGCCCTCCAGCAGCCGGAGCCGCTTGGGTTCGCGCGCGTTGTCGTACAGCGCGCGGGCCTCGTCGGGCCGGTGCAGCTCGTTCTCCGCGCCGTGCACGATCAGCAGCGGCCGGGGCGCGATGCGGTGCACCACCGACTGCGGCGAGAAGCGCAGCAGCATGTCGGCGGACTCCAGCGTGACGCCGGTGCCGAAGCCGGGCGCCTTGTACAGCTCCTCGCCCACGTAGCCGTCCGTGCGCCGGTCGAGGTCGAGGCGGACGATGTCCCAGGGCGAGACGATCTGCGAGCGGCCGTGCTTGCTGCGGTGCCCGCGGTCGGCGACGATCCCGTCGAGCAGGCTCCGCCAGGACGAGTCGTCGTGCATGTTGCGGGTGGAGCGGATGCCGTCGCTGACGCAGTTGAGGGCGGCTACGGCCCGTACGCGCGGGTCCTCGGCCGCCTCGGCGACGACGACACCGCCGCCCATGCCCCAGCCCAGCAGGCCGATGCGCGCGGAGTCGAGGTCCTCGGCGGCGGCCGCGCGGTCGACGGCGGCGCGCAGGTCCTCGGCCCACTCCTGCGGTACGAGCCGGCCGCGCTCGCCCTCGCTGAGGCCGAAGCCGCGGTAGTCGAAGGCCACGACGGCGAAGCCGCGGGCGGTCAGGGCGCGGGCGAACCGCTCGGGGTGGATGACCTTCAGGCCCTGGAAGCCGGAGGCAGGGACGATCACCGGGTACGGGGCGCCGGCGCCGGCGTCGTCGGGCAGATGGAGGTCGGCGTCCAGTCGCAGGCCCGAACTGAAGAACGCGAACGGTCGAGAGATCATGCGGAAGGCTCCTGTTGGTGGGTGTGCGCGCGGGTACTGCCCGCCGGGATTGCCCGGGTGCTGGTCTGCGCGGACTCTGCCGGGTCCGCGGATCGGAGGGGGTGCGGGCGGCCGGGGGTACGGACGGTCGGGCCGCCCGGCTAGCGTCCGGCCATGGCCCGCGATATCTGCTGGGCGGCCGTGGCGACGACACGGGCCGCGGCGTCCAGCTCCGCCGCCATCCGGTACTTCGGCGCGGAGACGTTCACCGCCGCCATCACCCGTCCCTGGAAGTCCCGTACCGGGGCGGCCGCCGCGACGAGCCCGGCCTCGAACTCGTCGACCGCCAGCGCGTACCCGGCCTCCCTGGCCCGGCGCAGCCGGTCGAGCAGGTCCCCCACGTCCCGCGGCGCCCGGGGCCCGCCGTCGGCGAAGGGGACGCCGGCGAACAGCTCGCGCACGTCGTCGTCGGTGTGGTCGAAGAGGAGCGCCCGGCCCGAGGAAGTGGTGGTCAGGGGAGTGACCCTGCCGACCCAGCCGGCGGTCTGCACCGCTCGCATGGGGCTCTCGGAGAGCACGGTCAGCGCCCCGTCGGCGGTGCGGACGGTCAGGTGGACGCGCTCCTTGAGTACGGACACGAGCCGGCGCAGCACCGGCCGGGCCTCGGTGAGCAGCCGGGGCCGGCCCGCGCCGGCGGCCAGGGCGAACACCTGCCAGCCGAGCCGGTAGCCGAGGTTGTCGCGGTCCCGTTCGACGAAGCCCGCGCGGTCGAGCGCCTTGAGCGCGCGGGAGACCTGGCTCTTCTCCCGGCCGACGCGCTTGGCGATCTCCACGACTCCCAGACCGCCGCGCTCCGTCGCCTCCTTCGACCCCAGCGCCGAGAGGATGGCCAGGGTGCGGTGAACGCCGGACGAACGCTCGCTCTCCATGACGTGAGCATGCAGGCGGATGGGCACCGGGGACAACCCTTGTTGCTCACAGGGCAACTCCGGCGGACCCGGGGCCCGGCTCCCGCCCCCGCCGCGACCGCAACCGCGCCGCCAGCACCTCCGCGAGGTGCAGCCCCTGGCGCCCCGTTCCCTGCTCGATCTGGGTGCGGCAGGAGAAGCCGTCGGCGAGGACGAGGGTGTCGGCCGCGGCCTCGCGCACGGCCGGCAGCAGCACGCGCTCCCCGGCCTGCCGGGACACCTCGTAGTGGCCGCGCTCGAAGCCGAAGTTCCCGGCCAGCCCGCAGCAGCCGGACCGCAGCCGCTCCTGGTCCACCCCTGCCCGCCGCAGCAGCGCGGCGTCCGGGTCGAAGCCGAGTACGGCGTGCTGGTGGCAGTGGACCTGGGTGATCGCCCGCCGCCCGACGTTCGGCGGCTCCCATTCGGGTGCGTACGCCGCCAGGAACTCCGCGAGGGTGTGGACCGAGCGCGCCGTGCGCCCGGTCCGCTCGTCGGCGGGCAGCAGTTCGGGCAGGTCGCCGCGGAGCGCCGCCGTGCAGCTCGGCTCCAGCCCGACGACCGGGGTGCCGGCCGCCGCGTACGGGGCGAGCACCCGCAGCGTACGGGCCAGCACCCGGCGGGCGACGCCGAGCTGACCGGTGGAGATCCACGTCAGCCCGCAGCAGACGGGCCCCCGGGGGAGGACGACGCGGAAGCCGGCGTCCTCCAGGACCTCCACGGCGGCGCGCGGCACCTGCGG
>NZ_JACBXC010000505.1 GCF_013870535.1 Streptomyces phytophilus
CGGCCCGGCCGACCTCGGCCCGGTAGGTGGAGTTGAAGACGCTGCCGAGGACGGCGATGCCGAGGACGCCGCCCAGTTCGCGGGTGAGGTCGTTGAGCGCGGAGGCGACGCCCTGCTTGGCGGGCGGGAGCGCGGCGACGATCGCCTCCGTCGCCGGGGTGGCGGCGAAGGCGACGCCGGCGCCGAGGACGGCGGTGGCGACGAGGAAGCCGCCGATCCCCGAGCCGCCGATCCCCGAGCCGCCGATCCCCGAGCCGCCGACGACCGCCGCGAGTATCAGCAGGCCCGCGGCGATCAGCGCCATGCCGAGCCCGATGACGGCGGCCATGCCGTACCGCTTGGCCAGCGCGGGCGCGAAGGGGGAGAACACCATGGCGCCGACGGCCATCGCGGCGAGGGCGAGCCCGGCGCGCAGGGGCGAGTAGCCGAGGATCTCCTGCAGGTACTGCAGACCCAGGAAGAAGAACCCGAACATGGCGAGGGTCTCGGCCGTGATGACCAGCGAGCCGGCCGAGACGCCGCGCAGCCGGAACACCCGCAGGTCGAGCAGCGGATACGGGGTGCGCAGCTCCCACCGTACGAACGCGCCCAGCGCGGCGGCCCCGACGGCGAAGCCGGCGAGCACCGCGCCGTGCGCCCAGCCCCGCTCCGGCCCCTCCACGATGCCGAAGACCACCGCGCCGATGCCGGTCACGGAGAGCAGCGCGCCCACGGTGTCCAGCGGCGCCGCGCCACGGCGGCGAGCCCGGCGTTGACGGCGAAGACCGAGCGCCAGGAGTACGCCTCCAGCAGCCCGCCGGCGAGCAGCACCGCCAGCAGCGCGGAGCCGAAGCTGACGCCGGACCAGATGCCGACCGCCCGCCCGCGGCTCTCCGGCGGGTAGACGGCCGTGATGACCGACAGGGTCATCGGCATGACGAGCGCCGCGCCCACCCCGGCCGCGCCGCGGAGCACGATCACGAGCGCCACGTCGTCGACCAGCAGGACGGCGCCGGAGGCGAGGCCGAACACGGCGAGCCCGGTGAGGAGGACGCCCTTGCGCCCGTAGCGGTCGCCGAGGGCCCCGCCGGCGAGCAGGAGCCCGGCGAAGGTGACGCCGTAGGCGTTCATGACCCACTGCAACTCGCTCTCCGTGGCCGCCAGGTCGCGCGCCATCCCGGGCGCGGCCACGAGCAGCGAGGCGAGCATGCCGACGACCACGGCGAGGGCGAGGCACATCACGGTCAGCACGGCGGTGCGGCGGCGGGGGCCGACGGCGTGTCGGGGCATGCGGGCCTCCGTCTCGTCAAACAACGAATTCAAACGATCGTTTAAATCCCTATCACGCCTTCGTTGCCGTCTTCAAGCGGGCGTTTTAAACTCCTGGTCGATGCCCACGCCACGCGCCACCGCCACCCGCACCCGCCTCCTCGACGCCGCCGAGCGGCTCTTCGCCGAGCACGGGTTCGCCGCGACCTCCCTGCGCACCGTGACCGAAGCCGCGGACGCCAACGTGGCCGCGGTGAACTACCACTTCGGTTCGAAGGAAGGGCTGCTGCGCGCCGTCGTCGAACGCGCCATGGCCACCGTCAACCGCGAGCGCCTGCGCCTCCTCGGCGAACTCCGCGCCGCCGCCCGCCCCCCGAGCGCGGCGGACCTGGTGCACGCCTTCGTCGCCACCGGCGCGCACCTCGGCGACCCGCAGGAGGCGGGCGGCGCGGACCTGCGCCGCTTCCTGGGCCGGCTCGTCTGCGAACCGGACCCGGCGATCCGCCGCCTCTTCGGCGCGGAAGTCGCCCCGGTGGAGGGCGAGTACCTCGGCGCCCTCACGGAAGCGCTGCCCCACCTCACCCCGGCCGAGGTGGCCTACCGCTACCGCGCCATGGTCGGCCTCCTGGCCCTCCACCAGTCCGGCACCCTCACCGACTTCCACCCGGGCCCACCCCCGGCGGAGCCCCCCGGCCCGGACGACGCGGCCCGCCTGACGACACTGCTGACGGCCGCCTTCGAGGCGCCGGCCGCGCGCGGCTGAGGCCCCGTGGACGGCCGCTCGGCGATGCCCCCGGCGCCGAAACCCGCACGGGTCAGTGCCGCTTGGGCACGCCGTCAGGACCCCGCTGCGGGAGGTCCGGGTGGTGGGGTCAGGTGCCGATGCCTGTCAGGAGCAGGTCCACCGTGGCCTCCAGGAAGGCGTCGTCCAGTGGTTCGCGGGTCAGCAGCAGGCGGGTGTGCAGCGGGCCCGTGAGGGCCTCGAAGGCCAGTCGGCGGTCGACGCCGGGGCGGAGTTCGCCGCGGGACTCGGCGCGGTCGAGGACCTGCGCGCCGACCGCGAAGCGGGTGGTCCAGAACTCGTCGCGGGCCGCCTCGTACTCCGCGAGGTCCTCCTGCACCACCATCCGCAGCAGCAGGCCGCCCAGCGGGGTGCGGACGAAGGCGGCGGTGTCGTGGAGGAGGGCGAGCAGGTCGCCGCGGAGGGTGCCGGTGTCGGGGGTGGGCAGGTCGGTGCGGGTGCGGTCGAGGACGGCGTCGAGGGCGAGCGCGGCCTTGGTGCCCCAGCGGCGGTAGATCGACGTCTCGTGGACGCCGGCGCGCTGGGCGACCTCGGCGATCGACAGCGCGTCGGTGCCGTGCTCCAGGACGACGTCCACCGTCGCCTGCAGCACGGCGGCGCGTACGCGGGCGCTGCGGCCGCCCGTTCTGCGGGCGGCGGTGGCGGGCTGGCGGCTGCTTTCCGGCATCCCGCCAACGTAGCGCAGGTCAGTGCGGCGCCGGCCGTTCGCCGTGGGCGCGGGGGAGCGCGGCGATCAGTGCGGCGGTCGCGGCGGTGAGCCCCATGCCGCCGGCGGCGAACACGGTGAACAGCGTCCAGAAGTCCGGGGTGAGAACCATCGGGGTGCCTCCTGTCAGTTAACGCAGTGATTCTTGCTTTAAGGTACGACCTGGCGTGCCCCTAATGCAAGTTGACTTGCGTTACGTACGTCCGGGTGCGGACGGGGTACGTTCCTCCCAGGCCCGGCACACCCGCCGACGAGCACCGAGGAGCCCCGCATGACCGGCGACTTCGCCCCGTTCACCGCCGACGACTACCGCGCCCGCATGCGGCACGCCGCCCGCGCCGCCGCCGGTGCCGGGTTCGCCGGGCTGCTCGTCGCCCCCGGGCCCGACCTCGTCTGGCTCACCGGCTACGCGCCGCCCGCCGCCACCGAGCGGCTCACCCTGCTCGTGCTCGTGCCTGGGGCGGATCCGGTGCTCGTGGTGCCGAAGCTGGAGGCCGGCGACGCCGCGAAGGCGGCCGGCGGACCGGCCCTCGCCCTGCGCGACTGGACCGACGGCACCAGCCCGTACGCCGTGACCGCACCGCTGCTCGACGCCCGCGGCCGGTACGCCGTCAGCGACGACGCCTGGGCCCTGCACCTGCTCGGGCTCCAGCGCGAGCTGCCGGAGTCCGCGTACGTCTCCTTCTCCGACGGGCTGCCGATGCTGCGCGCCGTCAAGGACGACGCGGAACTCGCGCGGCTGGCCGCGGCCGGCGCCGCCGCGGACGCCGCGTACGAGGAGATCAGGAACGCGCGCTTCGCCGGCCGCAAGGAGTCCGACGTCGCCGCGGAACTGGCCGCGCTGCTGCGCCGGTTCGGCCACTCCCAGGTCGACTTCACCGTCGTCGGCTCCGGGCCCAACGGCGCGAACCCGCACCACGAGGCCGGCGAACGCGTCATCCGCGACGGCGACATGGTCGTCCTCGACTTCGGCGGCCTCGTCCACGGCTACGGCTCCGACACCACCCGCACCGTGCACGTCGGCGAACCCACCGCCGAGGAGCGGGAGATCCACGACGTCGTACGCGCGGCGCAGGAGGCCGGCTTCCGGGCGGTGCGGCCCGGCGCCGCCTGCCAGGAGGTCGACCGGGCGGCGCGCCGGGTCATCGCCGACGCGGGCTACGGCGAGTACTTCATCCACCGCACCGGGCACGGCATCGGCACCACGACCCACGAGCCGCCGTACATGATCGAGGGCGAGGAGCAGCCGCTCGTGCCCGGCATGTGCTTCTCGGTCGAGCCCGGCATCTACCTGCCGGGGCGCTTCGGCGTACGCATCGAGGACATCGTGACCGTCACCGGGAGCGGCGGTCGGCGGCTCAACGACACCGCGCGCGAGATGG